>JBILRJ010000261.1:0-4487 GCA_044372695.1 Spirosomataceae bacterium | reverse complement strand
GTTTCTTTGGCTAATCCTACCCATACCCGATTTTGCTCAGCTCTTCTGGAATAGGAAAAGAAAATGTATCCTAGTCCGACCAAAATCAAAATAACCACCAATTGCGACAGTGGGTAATACCTCAAGAGTTTCAACAATTGGGAATTTCCGTAATAAATGTATTCTTTTTGAAATCCCATGTCCATTTCAATGGGCTTGTTGTTTTCCAGTATAATTTCTGCCAATTTAGATTTAAGCAGTTTTTGTTTGTCTTCTGTGTGTAATTGATCAGACATGGGAATGTTGATCGAATTGAGGTGCCCGCTACCATCTTTCCAAATAACTGGGATGGTGTTGTTTTCATTGATTTTTTTGATGCGCTCAAAAAAGAAATTAATGTCGGCATTTTCATCGCTCGTCATTACATAGCGAATGGTTTCCGCATAAAGTTCAATTTGCTGTTTTTCCCTTTCTTCCAATTTAGAAACTAATCCGTCGGTAAAATACAGAGAAAAGCTTGCCATGATCATACATACTCCGATAAATGCTATTTTCAACCAAGTATCTCGGTTGTAAAACGCCAATGGTAAGGATAGATCTTTTTTCATTGAAGGATTGTCAAAATAAGAAATTACTTTTCATCACAAATTACTTACCGTTTATCCATAAATCAAAAAAAAGTTTCTAAGGTACTATGCAATGCAAAGTACCTTGTCTATATTTGTATCATCAAATTTAAAACATAAGCAATGGATGTAGAAAATGCCAAGGTGCAAATGCGAAAAGGGATTTTAGAATTTTGCATTCTGCAAATTATTTCAAGAGGAGAGGTTTATGCCTCTACCATGTTGCAAGAACTAACCTCTGCCAAAATCATGGTAGTAGAAGGGACCTTATATCCTTTATTAACACGCTTGAAAAATGCGGGTTTTTTGGATTACAAATGGGTAGAATCGAGTTCAGGGCCACCCCGAAAATATTACGTTCTAACCGAAATGGGCCAAGAATTTTTAATTGAACTTAAAACAACATGGACAGATTTGGAAAATTCTGTTCATCAGATCATTGATCCCACATCTTCAAATTCATAAATATGAAAAAGACTTTATCAATCAACATCGCTGGCGTAGTATTCCACATCGAGGAGGATGCATTTGCCATATTGGATACGTATTTAAAATCCATTGAGAATTACTTCGAGAACTTTGAGGGTTCCAAAGAAATCATCGCTGACATTGAAGGTAGAATTGCCGAAAAGTTTTGGGCGATTCGGGAAGAAGAAAAAACAGAGGCCATTTCATTGCATCATGTAAATGATTTAATTGCCAGATTGGGAACCATTGCAGATTTTCAAGAAATTGAATTGGAAGATGATCGTAAAGAGACGAATGCTAATGCAAAATCGACAACTGATTCCACAAAAGTTCAAGCTAAAATTTTTAGACGAGATATTTTAAGAAAACAATTGGGGGGCGTGGCCGCTGGATTGGGTCGCTATTTCGAAGTGGATCCAATCTGGATTCGCATCGTTTTATTGATAGGTTTGTTTGGGGCGATACCGATTTTTTATGCAGGAAACGTCATATTTTGGGCATACATCATTTGTTGGATTGCTATTCCAGGTGAAAATTACACAGATGAAGATCGCCAATACCGTAAATTCTATCGTGATCCTGAAAAAAAAGTAATTGGTGGCGTAATGGCAGGAATCGCAGCATACACGGGTTGGGATTTGGGTTTATTGCGGGTTTTGGCAGTTATCTCTGCTTTGTTTTTTGGCGTTGGTATAGTTACTTACATCGTAATCTTGATCATTGCACCACAAGCTAAAACATTGACGGACAAAATGGAGATGCAAGGTGAGCCCATAACCTTGGAAAACATTGAACAAAACATCAAACGCTCTTTGGACAATGAAACTGGACCAGAAAGTACTATGTCCAAAATTCTTTTGTTCCCATTTCGAGCATTGGCAATTATTTTCAAATCTTTAGGTGGAGTTTTTATCGGTATTCGTTGGTTTTTCCAGATCACTAGCGGTATCGTACTTAGTATATTTGCGATTGCCTTATTGATTGTTTTATTTGTCTCAGCCGTTTCAGGAGCTTCAGGTTTTGATCATGGTCTCGTGAATATTTCCTTAGGTGAAACTCAATTACCTATTTTCTTATTGTCAAAAGATTTCCCTTCTTGGACTATCTGGGCTTTTTTAGCTGCTTTTTTACCCATCATCATAGGGATCGGCATGGCGGGTATTTCTTTGTTGATTAATAGAAAAATATTTAACAGAATTTACTCCATTGCCTCTACTACATGCATGATTTTGGGCTGGATTGCTTTGTTTTTTGCAGCTTCAACCATCGGGAAAAATTTCACAAGGACGGCATCTGTTAACCAAGTCAAAGATTTACCTATCACGCAAACGGCCTATTTATTTGATGTTAAAAAAGAATCTCAAGAATCCATATTTGAAAAAATGCTAGGAAGTAAAGCGCTTGTTGATGAATTTATTGATGACGAAGATGCCTATGAGTTTAACAATGGAGGTTTTAGTAGTGTTCGGATTTCCATGGAGGGTTATTCAGGGAAAAACATTCAAGTGATTCAATTTTCAAAATCCAATGGTTTGGATCGAATAGATGCCGAAAAAAATGCTCGCAGTATTAATTATGGCTTTTCTAGTGTTGGGAATCAATTGTTATTCGATACGCATTTTGGAATTTTGAACCAAAAATTCCGTTTTCAAAGAGCTAGGGTGAAAATCTTAATTCCTTTTGGCATGCCATTTAGCATGAGTCGTGAATTTGCTTCTTTTATTTCCAATCAAATTGATGGAGGCTTTTTTAATGAAGAACAAGGCGATTTATTTACAGGATCCTCTTGGACATTTACCTCATCGGATAATTTAATTTGTCAAAACAGGAAACCTGTCGATAGGTTTAATCAAGAGGAAGAAAATAACGATTTGTCAGACACACAGTTTTCCATTTCTAAAACTTATGATGCTTTTTCTGGTATTGAAATCTTGGAAGCTGAAATGGCCTCTGTGAAAATCGTTCTAGGCAAAGAACATAAAGTAACCTTTAAAGGAGATTTTGCTTCTTCCGATTTTAATGCAAAAGCGAAAGTGGTGAATGGCACCTTACAAATTACCGAACTACAATCTGGGGTAGAAGTTGAAATTCAAACCCCTTCGTTAAAAAAGTTGGAATTGGGAGGTAGTGCTAAAACTGAAGTATCTGGTTTTTCACCCTACAGCTTGGAAATCATTTTGAAAAATGAACATAGTTTAAGTTTGAAAGGATCGTCAGAGAAATTGATTGCAGCTACTTCTGGAAATGCTGAACTATTGGCGACAGACTGGCTTGCAAAAACGGCTCTTGTATCTTTGGCAGATGATTCAAAAATGGACTTAAACGTAAGTAATTTAATCAAAGGTAATCGGGTTGAATCAGCCGATTTAACCTATCCAAGCAATAAAAATTTAAAAGTTCAAATAAACATGAGCAAAAAGAAATAACCAAGCATGCAACGAATTGCCTGTTTGTTACATCTACACAACATTGTTTATATTTTAAAATTCAATTTATGAAATCAATTATTCAAAAATCACTCATTCTTTTCGTCTGGTGTTTTTCAATGTCTTCCATTTCTGCTTCAGATGATGCTTCTCGGAAATCCTTTAAAGTGTCTGGCTTCCATTCTTTAAACATTGGGCATGCCTTTGAAATCCACATCAAAAAATCCAATGTATATTCTCTTACTGCCATTGGTAGGGCGGAAGATCTTCAGAATGTTGAGGTTGATTTACAAGGAAACACCTTGGAAGTAGGTATAAAGAGCAATGGTTCTTGGTTAAATTGGAAATGGAACAATCGGAATGAGAAAATAATTTTACAAATTTCCATGCCAAGCCTTCGTTCTGCTGAGTTCTCCGGAGCGACGAAAATAGAGGTTCTTGGGTTTAACAACGAAGAAGATTGTAACCTTTCTCTTTCTGGAGCTTCTAAAATAAATTTACTGGATTTTAATGCGGATAAATTGTCATTGGAACTTTCTGGAGCTGCGAAGGTCAAAATTTCAGGACAAGTGATTAAGTTGAATTATGATGCTTCAGGGGCTAGTAAATTAGACGCTTTTGACTTATTTGTTCGCGATGCAGATTTAGAGTTAAGTGGAGCAAGCGATGCAATGGTGAAGGTTCAAAAATCCTTGAGAGTTAATGCTTCTGGCGCATCAAAAGTGATTTATAAAGGGAATCCAAATGTCAGTAAAGATGTTTCTGGCGCCTCCAAGGTGCTTCGAAGTGAATAGTTTTAATGAGTGACCAATTGTGAATGATGTATAGCATCAAACAAGCCTAATCACTAATTTTACCTTTGAGCCATTTTACGGATGTATTTTCCGATGATATCAAATTCTAAGTTCACTTGATCACCAATTTTTAACTGATGAAAAATGGTGTTTTCGAAGGTGTATGGTATGATGGCTACCGAAAATTTGCCATC
>JBILRJ010000260.1:0-4489 GCA_044372695.1 Spirosomataceae bacterium | reverse complement strand
TCAATGCCCTCGGAACCAATCAATAGTTCTGACCGACTTAACCAACTGACGTCTTTTTTGCTCATGATTAGGATATGTCTTCCTTAATTTGATATTGAGTTGTTTTATCTGAATTGGTTACCATTAGTTCACCAATAAAACCTGCTAGAAATAATTGAACACCTAGGATAATCGCTACCAACGCTAAATAAAACAGAGGATTATCGGTGACATTTCGATATTTTAAATTTTGAGAAATATTGTACAATTTTTCTGCCATGAGCCAAAGGGTCAGAATACTTCCTGAAAAGAAAGAAAGAATGCCTAAACTCCCGAATAGGTGCATGGGCCTTTTACCAAATGTTTGGACAAAAGTGATGGATAGTAAATCCAAAAAGCCATATAGAAAACGCTCTAATCCGAATTTGGTTACTCCATATTTTCTCGATTGGTGTTGGACAACTTTCTCTCCAATTTTGGTAAATCCATTCCATTTGGCTTGCACAGGAATATACCGATGCATCTCTCCATACAATTTCAATGTTTTTACCACTTTCAATTTATAAGCCTTTAAACCACAATTGAAATCGTTTAAATGAACCCCAGATAATTTACGGGTAGCTGCATTGTATAATTTCGTTGGAATTGTTTTGGATAATGGATCAAAACGTTTTTGTTTCCATCCTGACACCAAGTCGTAATCATCCTCGATGATCATTTTATATAAACTTGGAATTTCATCCGGAGAATCTTGTAAATCCGCATCCATGGTGATCACCACGGACCCTTGTGCCAATAAAAATCCTTCATGCAAGGCTGCTGATTTGCCATAATTTCTGGCAAATGATATTGCTTTGAGTTCCTGATAAGTAGATTTTAGCCCCTGCAATACTTCCCAAGATTCATCTTTTGAACCATCATTGATGAAAATCATTTCATAAGTGAATTGATTTTCTTTCATCACTTTGTTGATCCATGCACAAAGCTCAGGTAAGGACTCTGCCTCGTTATATAAAGGAACAATAATTGAAATTTGCAACATAGATTGGATTGTCAAACAAACAAAAATACAAAAACCTGCGGTTATTTCTTAAGGGAAAATTAAATAGTAGGGTTGAAGCAGTTTTTTAAATGAATCAGAATACACATTATTTTCATTTTTGATGGCGATTTCTTCCAAAGATTTTTCAACTAGCTTGTGTGAAATAACAGCGATTTTTCTCAAAATCGGAGTTTGAGGTTTTGAATACACATTGATTTCATGCTGAATGAATAGCTTATTTTGATTCAAAAACTGCTCAAATATTTGCATGTTCAAAGGTGGATACAAGACCATAGCTTTCCCATTTTTATTCAACAGATTTTTGAGAGATTTTGCCAACGCTTCCGGACTTAAATGTTCATCGTGAATGGCTATTTGTTTAGATATGTTGGAGTTGGGTAGGTGATTACTAAAAAAGGGGGGATTGCAAACAATGAAATCGAAATCAGTTTCTTCATTGTATTCATGTAAATCAATGGAGATAAGATCAATTTGCTCAGCAAATGGACTCTGCTTGAAATTTTCTTTGGCTAATTGGGCAACTTCTGGATGAATTTCAATGGCCACGATTTTTGATTTTTTTACCTTTTGGGCAATCATACAAGCCAATACACCTGATCCAGTTCCAATGTCTAAAATCTTTCCTTGAGCATAATCACCTGCGATTGCACCCAATAGACATGACTCTGTATTGACTTTCAATCCCGGATTACCGTGTGCTATTTGAAATTGCTTGAACGTAAAAATGGATCTATTTTCTGCCATAATCCGCTGGATTTTCTCCCCAATCTTCCGTTTCCCATTTTAAAATGGGAGTGGTGAAGGAATTGGAGTGCAACCATTCCAATGCTTTATCAACTCGGTTAAATAATTCAGCATTGACGCTATTACGTTCCAAAGTAGTCTTGATCGCTTTTTTTTTCACCCATGCAATTGCTGTTCTTGAATCCGAATAAATGGGAATGCTGTAATCTTGCTTTTTCAAATAGGCTAAGCCATGAACCAAGGCCAGAAATTCACCCAGATTTACGGTGCCTTGTGGAAATGGACCTTGGGAAAACAATTTTTCTTTGGTTTGTGTATTTACGCCTTGGTATTCCAACACTCCCGGGTTTCCCGAACATGCGGCATCTACCGAAATACTTGGAATGATAGGTTTTGTCTGGGAGTTGGTTTTTGATTTGACTTGTTTCGGTTGGATGCTGGACCAATAATTTTTTTTAAAGGCGTCCTCCGCATCTTTTAAAGAATCAAATGATTTGTATTGTGCACCTTGAAAGCCTTTGATGAGTTTTTCTGCCTCCTTCCACGAGTCAAAAACCCCTGTCTTATGTCCAGACCAAATCACGTAATATTTTTGTTTTTTAGCCATTTTACAACATTCGTGTTTTGAAGATTTTTATAGCGATGGCTATTAAAATAACTCCGAAAACCTTTCTCAAGATTTGCGTACCCGCATTTCCTAATTTTTTTTCAATCCAGGTGCTTGATTTTAACACCAAATAAATAAATATCAGATTGATAAAAATACTGACAATGATGTTGGCTTCTTCAAATTGAGACTTGAGTGAAAGTAAGGTAGTCATGGTTCCTGCGCCTGCAATGATGGGGAAAGCCAATGGTACAATTGAGTGAGATCCGCTTTCAAATTCCTCCGATTTAAAAATGTTTCTACCCAAAGTCATTTCTAATCCAATGAGGAACAAAATGAGGGCTCCTGCTACGGCAAATGAATTGATGTCTACGCCCAATAATTTTAAAATAAATTTACCCGCAAAGAAAAAGCCGATCATGATCAATCCCGATACCAGCGTAGCCTGTTCCGGGTGAATTTCTCCGTTCTTTTTTCGTAAATCAATGATGATTGGAATGGAACCCAAAATGTCTATCACGGAAAATAAAATTAGCGAAGAAGAAATAATTTCCTTCAAATCAAAGTTCATTTCGATTAGGTTAAAATTTGAATAAGTTTTTCGATGTCAGCCAAGGTGTGGCTAGGGAAATTGGCAATCCGAATGGAGTTGTTTTTCCATTCGCCGTAGCCTTTTCCTAATTCAATGTCATGTGCGCCACACAAAATTTGAATGTTTTCAACTTGTTGGGGAGGCCCAGTTAATGCAAGTACTGTGGGTAATCGAAGTTGTGAATCAGCGATCAAAAAGTCTAAATTAAATTTTTCTTGATTTTGCCAGAACTGTTCCCATACGTTCATTTTAATCAAGGTTTGTTTGTTGATTTCTTGGATGTTGGGTAGTGTTTGACTCAATCTATTCAACAAGTAAATGCCTAAAACGTTTGGGGTATAGTGTGTTTGGTACAATTTTCTATTTTCTTCCATCAATAAAATGGAGTTGTAATGGTCTCTTTTACCCAATAATTCGGCTCTTTTTAAGGCCTTTGGAGAACAAATTAGAATTCCCAAACCCGCTGGAATTCCCATGCATTTCTGAACGGATGCTAACCAAACATCTGCCTCAAGCCAATCAAGTTCAATGCCCCCCATGGATGAGGTTGCATCTACTGCAATGATTAAATCGTCTGAGTTTTTGAAATCAGTCCGTCTGATTTTTTGTCCTGTTCCATTGGATGTTTCACTCTGCACCAAACAAAGCGTATCAATATCTTGTAGTAAATCTTTGGAAGATCGTAACATGAAATCACTCAAACTTTCTGTGATCTCAAAGAGTTGTTCTTGTGCTTTTGGTACGATTTGGCTTGTGTAGTGAGCCCATTTTTTTCCAAATGCTCCATTGTAAAGATGTAAGGATTTGGATTTAATCAATGATTGGGCAATGATTTCCCAAGCCTCTGTAGCGGATGAAATAAAATAAATGGTGTAGTCTGTGGGGATGTTCCATTTGTCATGTAGCGACTCCAGTGTCTCTTTTAACAAATGTTCAAATCTTTCACTCCGATGATTGATGCTGACGATTCCAAGTTCATATGCTTCCTGAATGAAATTCAAGCTTTGTGGATAAACTTTGGAAGGACCAGGATAAAATGATAGCATGAATTATAAGAAAGACTGTATCGCTAATTCGTAACTTTTTAAGCCAAAACCAACAATAATTCCTTGGCATTTTGGACTTAAATAACTGTGTGCTCGAAAACTTTCTCTTGCATGCACATTGGAGATGTGCACTTCAATTACGGGACTCGTAATGGCAGCAATGGCATCAGCAATCGCAATGGACGTGTGTGTGTAGGCACCCGCATTGATGATTATTCCATCCCATGTAAATCCCACTTCGTGCAGTTTGTTGATTAATAGACCTTCTTCATTGGATTGAAAATAGCTGATTTCAACTTCTGATTGAAATTTGTTCTGTAATGTTTTCAGAAATTGATCAAAGGTTTGATTTCCGTAAATTTCTGGTTCCCGTGTACCTAAAAGGTTTAGATTCGGGCCATTTAGGATGATAATTTTCTTCTGACTCATGATAAATTGTTTTTAGGTCCTTAATATCT
>JBILRJ010000039.1:0-16598 GCA_044372695.1 Spirosomataceae bacterium | reverse complement strand
TCATCTAATTTTTATCGTTCAAAATTGTTGCTAGTACTTTTACTTTTTCTATATCTTTCAAAGCTGGCATAATCTCCAGTTTACTATTAAAATCCAAAGCGAACAAAGGATGTTTTTGAGCCAAAAGACTTGCCTCAGAAATCCCATCCGCATCCAATCCTCCTGCCAAAAAAAAAGGCACATCCAAGGTATATTCCGACAAGATACTCCAATCGAAACGCTCCCCCGTCCCTCCCACTTCACTTCCTTTTTTGGTATCCAACAAAAAATAATTAGGCAAGTTTTCAAAATTAATCAATTCTGCTAAATCTCCCTTATCAGCAACTGACACCGCTTTAATGACAACTAGCCCATTCTTTTGTAAAAACTGAATATCCTCTGAACCTTCATTTCCATGCAATTGAACATGATCAAATCCAGCGGTTTTAGCCAATTCAAGGATTTTGTTTCTGTCTTCATTCACAAAAACCCCTACCTTTTTTATGTGTGTCGGCAAGGCGGGTATAACGAAATCGGCACCCACGTACCTTGGCGATTTTGCGACAAAAATAAAGCCCATGAAATCAGGTTGTAAGTCAGCTACCTGCTCACAATTTGATTTATCTCGCATGCCGCAAATTTTCCACTTCATCTTTATTGCACTAAAAATTCACTCAATGCTTTACCGGGTTGGTTCGTTTTCATAAAACTTTCCCCAATTAAAAATCCACGATAGCCATAGTCCTTCAATTCGCTGATAATTGCAGCACTTGAAATACAACTTTCTGAAATCTTGATAAAAGAATTCGGAATTTTATCCGACAAATACTTGGAAGCCTCCACATTTTGCTCAGCAAAGTTTTTCAAATTTCGGTTGTTCACCCCTACCACACTAATATAATCTCCCAAACTGCGATTCAACTCTTCTTCATCATGTACTTCCAACAAGGTTTCCATACCTAATGAACGAGCCAAATTGCCTAATGTTTCAATTTCTTTTGGACTCAATGCGGCGGCAATCAATAAAACGACATCCGCACCCATGGATTTTGCTTCAACAATTTGGTATTCATCTACCATGAAATCTTTTCGCAAAATAGGGGTATTGGGATTCGCCAAGCGAGCTTCATTGAAATCTTGGTACGTTCCTCCAAAAAAGGGCTCATCCGTTAAAACCGACAAGCAAGCAGCACCAGCTTCCACATAGGCCTGAGTTACTTCTTTGACCGTCAATTGATCATTGATGATTCCTTTGGAAGGCGATTTTCTTTTGAACTCCGCAATGATTCCAGTAGAGGCAGGTTGCGTCAAAGAAAGCGACAATGAATGACAAGTTTTTCCAAAAAAACTCCTCATTTCTAAATCTTTCAAAGAAAATAGCTGCTTTTGAGCGGCCACTTCTTTTCGTTTTGATGCAATAATCGTTTCTAAAATAGTCATATTAATCCATGATAAATTTCTTGAAAACTTGAAAAGCCCTTCCACTCTCGAGCGATTCTTGCGCCATCAAATATCCATCCAATAGATTGTCTACTTTCCCAGCCACGAACAAGGCCGCTCCAGAATTTGCTAAAACTGCCTGCGTTTGAGGGATTGTACCTTCTCTTTGTAATATTTTGTACATGATATCGGCAGATTGCTCCACGGTATTTCCCGCAGCTAAATCAGCAGGCTGACAATATTCGCAATTGATATCTTTGGGTGAATAAATCCTTTGTCCTTCCTGAGTAGCTAATCGAAAATTACTAGTCAATGATATTTCATCGTAACCATCCTCTGCATAAACAATGCCATAATTTTTACCACTATTCTTGTAAAAACCATCAAATAAATCAAAAATTTCAGGAGCATAAACGCCCGTTAGTTGCTTGCTTACATTGGCGGGGTTTAACAAGGGTCCCAATAAATTGAAGAAAGTTTTCATGCCCAATTCTTTCCGAATAGGGCCAATGTAACGCATGGCAGGATGAAATAAAGGAGCGTGTAAAAAACAAATTCCTGCTGTTTCCATTTTGCGTCGTAAATACTTGGGATCATTGCTGAATTTTACTCCCAAGAATTCCAAAACCGTAGAAGAACCCACTGCTGAGGATACCCCATGATTGCCATGCTTGGCAATTTTTTGACCGGCTCCCACCACTACAAACGCAGAAGTAGTGCTAATGTTAAATGTATCTTTTCCATCACCGCCAGTACCACAAACATCCATGGCATCAAATTCAGCTAGATCCACATTCACAGCCAATTCCAACATAGCTGAAACGAAACCCTTCAATTCTTGTACCTGAATTGGGTTATACCAATATGAACTTAAAAAAGCAGCTACTTGACTTGGATTAGCACCTCCTTGGCCAATTTGCAGCAAGATGTTTTTCGACTCTTCTTCTGATAATGACTCCCCTAAAACCCTTCTTTCTAATATATTTTTCATTGCTTATTTCATCCAATTTTTAATCATTTGTAAACCGTGCTGAGTCAGGTAAGCTTCTGGATGAAACTGCACTCCTCTCACATCGTACTTTTGATGCGCCTCCGCCATCACAAAACCTTTATCATCCAATGCCGTGATTTTCAAATCGCTAGGCATCGAACTTGGAATAACCGTCCAAGAATGATAACGACATACCTCAAATCTACTCGGAATTCCCTGAAACAACTTTTCAGTGGGGTCTGTAATGACACACTCTGTAGTTACTCCATGCAAAACCTCACCCATGTTTTGCAATTGAGAACCAAAGGATTCCGCAATGGCCTGATGGCCCAAACAAACTCCCAAAATACGTTTGCTTGAAGCATATTCCTTTAAAAGGTCCAACATAATTCCTGCTTCTGAAGGAATACCTGGTCCAGGTGAAAGCAAAATGTGATCATACGCATTTACCTCTTCCAATTGGATTTTATCATTTCTAAACACATCCACCTCTGCCCCGATCTCCTTTAACAAATAGACCAAGTTGTATACAAAGGAATCGTAATTATCTATCACTAATACTTTCATCTGGCTTAATCTAAAGTTTGAGCCACTTCCAACGCCTTGCGCAGAGCAGCTAATTTATTGTGTATTTCTTGCATTTCACTTGCTACCACCGACTTGGCAACCACCCCCATTCCAGCTTGGAAAAATAAGGTATTGCCTTTACTTAAAAAGGTTCGAATCGCGATGGCATGATTGAAGTTCCCTTTAAAATCCATGAAACCAATCGCACCACCATATATATGCCGATTGGTTTTTTCCAAGCGATTAATGATTGTCATGGCATTGTGTTTGGGTGCGCCGCTCAAAGTTCCCGCGGGAAAAGTATCCGCTACCAATTGCAAAGGATTTATACCCTCTTGTAAAGTTCCAGTGACCTTGGAAACCAAATGAATGACATGCGAAAAGAACTGTACTTCTTTAAACGTTTCAACCTTGACATTGTTTGCGCTTCTGCTTAAATCATTTCTGGCCAAATCCACCAACATGACATGTTCCGCAGATTCTTTGGGATCTTCGATCAATGCCAAAGCTAATTCCGCATCCTTTCCATCATCTCCAGAACGCCGAAACGTACCCGCAATCGGATGAATTTCAGCAATTTTCCCTTCTATTTTAATTTGCTTTTCCGGAGAGGCCCCAAAAATCCGATAATTCTCATAATCAAAATAAAAGAGATAAGGAGAAGGGTTGACGGACCTTAAAGCACGGTAAACTTGAAAATCGTCTCCTTTGAATCTTTGACTAAACCGGCGAGAAGGTACAATTTGGAAAACATCACCTCGCAAACAATGTTTGATGCATGTCTCCACGATTTCTCGAGTTTCATCGTCCGATAAATTACTTTCTTCTTCTCCCATTATTTGAAAAGGCTCCAAAGTATAATGAGGCATTTCCAATAAATAATCGATTGTTTCTAAACTCGCAACTTGATCATCATAACTGTGAGCATAGGCCGTCATTTGATTATTAAAATGATTGATGGCAATCACATAACGGTAGACATAATAACGAATGGAAGGGATTTCCGTTTCTGCATTTTTGGCTTGAATCTCTATGTCTTCAAAATAACTTACCGCATCATAGGAGATGTGCCCAAATAAACCATTTGCCATGGGGGAATCTCCCGCTTCAGCACTAAATTCAAATCGATCCGCAAACGACTTCAACGCCGAAATAGCCTCTTTGGGATGATCTAAACGGAAGGTGTCAGACTCGCCATTGGGAAATGTTTGAGTAACCACCTGATCGTTTATGATGAAACTAGCCACAGGATCAAAAGCGATGTGCGAAAAACCATGTTCTTTTCCATGGTAATCTGCGCTTTCTAAAATGACCGAATTCTTAAAATTCTTACGAATCTTTAAAAATATCCCGATTGGCGTCAAGGTATCCGCCAATGAACGTTTTCGGGAGGTCGAAATGGAAAATATATGTTTGGTTGACATGCTTTAGAATAATCAAAGTAAATAAAAAAGGCCTACTGTGAACAGCAAGCCTTGAGTAAAACATATCATGTACATACACAGCAAAACTGTTCAGGGGTTTTTACCCTTGCCACCAGTTTTTGTTGTATGTTGCTTTGTTCATATTTAAATTATTTGATGCAAATGTATCTTTTTTGAACTAAATTCAAAAATTAAATAAGAAAAAAAACAATTTTACCCAAATTTCAACCACCTTCCGATATAGAAGAATTCGAAAATTCACTCCAAAATGCCAAACTCTTTCATTCAAATTATACGCATCACAAAAGAAGAATCAGGATTGAATGGGAAAAATCTTCAAATCAATTATCAATTTTCCACTAGTTTGATTGGCCAATTACTGATTGCATCTACGAACAAAGGAATTTGTCAACTAGCCATTGTCAACAACGAAGATGAAGCATTGGAATCCTTAAAAAAGGAATTCCCTTCTGCCAAAATTGTTCATCAGCCGAATCAAGCATTTCTGAATATGATGGATTTATTGAAAGAAAATACCGCATCCAAGACGATTGCTCTGCATGTAAAAGGAACCGAATTTCAATTAAAAGTATGGGCTGCCTTACTCGAAATACCTTTTGGCGAATTAAGTAATTATGGGAAAATAGCGCAAAAAATCGGCCATAGCAAAGCCTCAAGAGCGGTAGGCACAGCCATCGGATCCAACCCGATTGCCTTATTAATTCCCTGCCACAGAGTGGTTCAAGCCAGTGGAAAATTGGGAGGATTCAAATGGGGTCTTGAAAGAAAAGCTGCAATTATAGCCTGGGAGGCTAGTTATCAGGATTAATTCGAGGGAGAAAAGAGAAGAGAGAAAAGAGAGAAGAGAGAAGAGAGAAGAGAGAAGAGAGAAAAGAGAAGAGAGAAGAGGGAAAAGTGAGAAGAGAAGAGAG
Source organism: Spirosomataceae bacterium (assembly GCA_044372695.1). Classification (GTDB taxonomy): domain Bacteria; phylum Bacteroidota; class Bacteroidia; order Cytophagales; family Spirosomataceae; genus Aquirufa. The sequence continues at coordinate 11,265 of JBILRJ010000039.1, read as the reverse complement.
AAGAGAGAAGAGGGAAAAGTGAGAAGAATCTTACCTCATACATCTTACATCATACATCCAAATTCAGCTCTATCAAATCCCATAAATTGCCATACAAATCAGCGAAGACCAGTACTTTGCCAAATTCTTCCTGACTAGGTTCCCGAACAATTCTTACCTCATTCGCTAATAAATTTTTATAGTCTCGATCCAAGTCATCCGTGTGCATAAACAAAAATACACGGCCACCTGTTTGATTCCCAATTCGAGAAATCTGCTCCTCTCCACTGGCTTTCGCCAATAACAATTGGGCGCCTGAACTACCTTTAGGTTTGATCACTACCCAACGTTTCACGGGACTCAAAACCGTATCCTCGATTAATTCGAATCCCAACTTTTGGGTATAAAAAGCAATGGCTTCATCATAATCAGCCACCACCAAGGCCATTTGAAAAAACTGTTGGTTCATCTTAATTTTCGTCTCTACCTACAAAATTGAATGGACTGATAAGCATCAATTCATTTTTTATTTCTTCCGAAACATTTAATCCTTGAATGAAATTTTGGAAAACTGCCTGATCTATTTTTCCATTATGACGCGTTAAATCTTTCAGGGCTTCATAAGGTTTCGGGAAAGCTTCTCTTCTCAAAACTGTTTGAATGGCCTCAGCAATAACCACCCAATTATCTTCTAAATCTTGATGGATTTTCTTCTCGTTCAGTTCCAATTTACCTAAACCTCTTTGTAAAGAATTCAAGGAAATTAATATATGAGCCAATGGACTACCAATATTCCTCAAAACCGTGGAATCCGTTAAATCTCTTTGTAATCTAGAAATAGGCAATTTAGCCGATAGAAACTCGCAAAGTGCATTCGCCATCGCCAAATTCCCCTCTGCATTTTCAAAGTCAATGGGATTCACTTTGTGTGGCATGGCTGAAGATCCAATCTCCCCGGCTTTGATTTTTTGCTTGAAATAGCCCATGGAAATATAGGCCCAAATGTCCCTCGACAAGTCGATTAAAATCGTATTCAAGCGTTTCAATCCATCAAAATACGCCGCAATATTATCATAATGCTCGATTTGAGTCGTGTATTTACTTCGAGTAATTCCTAAATCTGCATGAAGTTTTGCCGCAAAATCAGGCCAATTAATTTGAGGAAAAGCCACATGGTGTGCATTGAAATTACCTGTTGCGCCACCAAATTTTCCTGTAAAAGGAACTTGGGACAAAAGATCCAATTGACGATTTAATCGCTCAACAAATACTTTTATTTCTTTCCCTAATCGGGTTGGAGAGGCAGGCTGCCCATGCGTATGCGCCAATAAAGGAATATTTTCCCAGTCCTTGGCATAGGCATCTAAAACCGATACCACAGACTGATAAGCAGGCAAGATCAATGCTTTATGCGCTTCCGCCATCGATAAAGGAATGGCTGTGTTATTAATATCTTGAGAGGTTAACCCAAAATGGATAAATTCTAAATACGGAGTCAAATCACCAAACTGACCTGATAAAGCCAACATCCGATCTTTGATGAAATATTCAACCGCCTTCACATCGTGATTTGTTACTTTTTCCGTCTCTTTGATCCACAAGGCATCCGCTTCAGAAAAATTCTGGTACATTTTCCGCAATGAGGCGATGGATTCTTTGGGAAAAGAAGCCAAAGGAGCTAAAGGAATTTCACACAAAGCAATGAAATATTCTATCTCAACCCTGACACGATATTGAATTAATCCAAATTCCGAGAAATAAGGAGCTAAAGATTGCGTTTGGCGGCGATATCGACCATCCACTGGAGCAATAGCCGTTAGTAAATTTAAATCCATACATTATTTTCAAAGCGCTAAGGTACAAAAAATGTGGTAAAGTAAGATTTTAGGTTAATTTTGCAAAAGAGCTTACATAAAATAAAAAGCTTGACCAAATTATGCTAAGTCCACGATACCTTTCGGTCATTTTAGCTCTCTTCATCGCATGTGTGGCGACAGCTTTTCTCTCATTTTTACCACAATCCGACTCTTTTACGCTGTTTGTATGTTTTATTAGTAGTTTTATATTTGGCACTATTTCCATTTTTTTTGCACTAGATTACCTCGTATTTCAAGAAGTCAATCAATTATATGACCGCATCAAACAAATTAAACAAAAGAACTTTGATGTAATTCCTCGAAAGCAGCTCCTAGCCAAACAAAATCCCATTGAGTTATTAAGAAAAGAATTAGATACCTATGTGAATAGCAAGGAAGATGAGGTAAAAGAATTGAAAAAAGCTGCTAAATACCGACAAGAGTTTTTAGCAGATGTGTCCCATGAATTAAAAACCCCCATTTTTGCCGCTCAGGGATTTGTACATACCTTATTGGATAATCCAGAGGAAGAAGAAGAAATTCGCACAAAGTTTTTGGAAAAAGCTGCCAAAAGTTTAGATGGTTTAGATTTACTTGTCAAAGATTTATTGACAGTCTCCCAAATTGAAACTGGAGCTGTCAAAATCGATAAAAAAAGCATCAACCTGAAAACAGTCATTGAAGAAATATTTGAGCAGGTAGAGTATAAAGCCAAAGACCGCAAAGTTAAACTTTCTTTGAAAGCACCCGAAGGAGCTATCATGGCAAAAGCTGATTATCAACGCATCTCCCAAGTTTTGTCCAATCTCATCGTGAATGGAATCAAGTACGGTAATTCCCCAGGCATTGTGCAAGTCTTGATCGAAGAAGGAAAAAAAATGTACACCCTATCGGTGAAAGACAACGGACCAGGAATCTCGGATGAACACTTGCCGCGATTATTTGAACGATTTTATCGAGTTGATAAAAGTAGAGCCAAACAAAGCGGCGGATCTGGATTGGGCTTATCCATTGTTAAACATATCGTGCAAGCCCATGGAAGTAAAATATCCGTACAATCGAAAATCAATAAAGGAACCAGCTTTCAATTTAAATTAGAGAAAGCGTGAGAATAATTATGAGTTATGAAGTATGAATTATGAAAAAAATAACTCATACTTCATAACTCATAATTCATAATTTAATTCCCTCCTTCCGTCAATCTTTCCGCATTTTCAGCAATTCTCAATTGCTCAATAAAATCACCAATTTCCCCATCCATGACAACAGGTAAGTTATATACGGTTAAGCCTATACGATGATCCGTTACTCGGCCTTGAGGGTAATTATAGGTTCTGATTTTATCTGAACGGTCACCTGAACCAACCATGGATTTTCTGTTACCGGCAATTTCAGCGTTTCTTTTGGCTAATTCAATCTCATAAATTCTGGACCTCAAAACGGTCATCGCTTTGTCAAAGTTTTTGATCTGGGACCTTTCATCTTGGCACTGAACCACCAAACCCGTGGGCAAGTGAGTCACACGCACGGCAGAATAGGTTGTATTTACCGATTGACCTCCAGCACCAGAGGAGCAGAAAGTGTCTTTACGGATATCATTCATATTGATTTGCACATCCACTTCATCTGCTTCAGGCAAAACAGCCACAGATGCCGCAGAGGTATGTATACGTCCTTGAGACTCGGTAGCTGGAACACGTTGTACACGATGAACTCCCGATTCAAACTTCATTTTAGCATATACATCTTCTCCTTGAACAGAAGCGATTATTTCCTTGAAACCTCCTGCAGAACCCGGAGTAAAATCCATGATTTGGAAAGTCCAACCCATTTTTTCCGCATATCTTTGGTACATTCTAAAAATATCCCCTGCAAAAATAGACGCTTCATCTCCACCTGTCCCACCACGTACTTCCAGAATGCAATCCTTGGAGTCATTGGGATCTCTCGGAATCAACATTTCCTTTAAAAGCTCCTCCAATTCCTTTTGCTGAGGCAACAATTCTTCCAACTCCGCTTTCGCCATGTCTCGAAAATCTTCATCTTTCTCATTGGCAATAACTTCCTTTGCTTCCTCTATCGAACGAATGATGTTTTGAAAGCTAATGTATTGATTAACAATTTTTTGCAAATCTTTGTACTCTTTACTCAACGTTTTGAATCTCTTCAAATCAGAAACAACTTCCGGCATAGCAATTTGTTGCTCTACTTCTAAAAATCTTTCTCGGATGGCCTCTAACTGCTCCAGCATAATCTATTTAATTTTAAAAAACTCCGCAAAGATAACAATTAAATTCATTGGCCTTTCTGCGATACTCGATTACCTTTGTAGAAATATCAAAATATGAAAACCTCCTACCTCGCTTGCATCCTATTCGTTTTTTTGTTTAACTCCTGTGATTTTTCGAAAAGAATTGACACCACGGCTGCGGTGAAAGAAATGAAGGAGAGAAAAGTTAAAAGAATTTTGCCACAGGATATTGTTCTTGAAACAGAGCGACTAGGACAAATCATACAAGCCAAATTGGAGAAATCCATGGATTCGAGCACAACCATTTCTAAAAATTACCAGATCTCTTTAATGAGCGGAAATCCAAAAGAATTAATTGCCAAAGTAAAAGACAGCAAAATCAAAGAAACCCTAGATGCGATTGATTATAGCATATCTCAAAATCAAGAAATCCCAGCAAGCATTCAAAAAAACACCCAAGGAGATAGCTTGTTTTACATCTTTACTACGGCAAAAAAACAGGTTATTATGCTTGGTTTTGCGAAAAGAGAGGTAGTGATGGGGATAGGTAATAGGTAAGAGGTAATAGGTAAGAGGTAATAGGTAATAGGTAAGAGGTAATAGGTAAAAGGTAATAGGTGATAGGTAAGAGGTAATAGGTAAAAGGTAATAGGTGATAGGTAAGAGGTAATAATGCGAATTAAGGGTTGAAATAATAAAATATAAGCTTATTTATTGTTGGAAAAAATACTGAGATGAGACGGGAAAATAGTGTTAAATTTAGGATAAGTACCTGATAACCATTGTTTTTCAAGCATAAAAATACGCTATTAAATACGCAACGGATCTTGTTCAAAAATTTTGAGGCTAGGAGATAATTTAGACTTTTTTCTAGTTATTTCTATCATCTTTCTTTCACTCCACGGATTGTATCCGAGGTTATGGACATTGTAGCCTTTCAGGCTACATATACTTAGGATGTAGCATTTACAACAACCCCAAAGGGGTTTAAATATGCATAACCATGGATAAAATCCGTGGAATTGAAAAGTGAATCCGACCAACATTCTGAAACTGTAACCAGCTATTGTTAATTGAAACTTCATAATTTAATAGTTTTCACTCAAATCTTACGTCAGGGATACCGGTAGTTGTTAGAAGGTTCTTTTGAAAAGTACAAATTAGCAGCTTATAACTTTTATATGAAATTTTAACCCTTAATTCGCATTATTACCTATTACCTATTACCTCTTCTTCATCAGTTTTCGACCAAACTGAAACTAGCCAATGCAGGCGTATCAGAAGAAGAAAAAATAAGAATTTGTTGATTGATTTTTATTTGAGTTGTCTTCTCTAAGAGTTTAACAAATTGATTTTCCACCTCCATGTTTGAACAATACATCTTAGTGGCTCCCACATTGGAGAAAGCTATTTTGGTGTTTTCGCCCAATTGAAAGGTTCCAAAAAGCGAATTACAACCGGCTTTTGCGCTAAACTGGTCAGCATTAGAATCAAATTTAATGTAATAGGAATTGGCATCCCCTTCAATGGCCTTTTTGTTTAATTCAATCAATTGCCATTTTTTGCTTCTTAAATCTGAATTGGCTACCACCGTAGAAGTGATCAACAAATTAGAGGGATTGCTTTCTTTTTGACAAGAAATAAATAGGGCACATGCACCAAAAAGGACAATCAATTTGCGCAAGATCATAGCATTAATTATTTAAGAAAAACTCAATTCTTGAATGGCCAACCAAGCCATCAATCCCGGTCCATGTATCAACGCTTTTTCATCGATGTTAAAATTGGGCGTATGTACTCCGTGCACAATGCCGTTTTCTTCATTTCGAATACCCAAGCGATAAAAACATGCATCAACATGGTGAGTATAGTAAGCGAAATCCTCCGCTGCCATCCAAATATCTAAATCGATAACGTTATCTTCTCCCATATATTCTATGGCAGCAGATTTCATTCTTCTGGTTAGCTCTGGATTATTTTGAAGAAATGGATATCCATTCAACACATGAAATTCGCAAGAACCACCCATGGCTTCAGCAATGCCTTCGGCCAATTTCTTCATTTTTGCCAAACCATCCGCTCGCCAAGTCTCATCCATAGCACGAAATGTGCCTTCGATTTTCACCTCGTTGGGGATAACATTTGTCGCACCGTTCGCAATGAATTTACCAAATGTTAATACAGAAGGAAGTCTAGGGTTTTTATTTCTAGAAATAATTTGTTGCATCGCTACAATAATGTGTGAAGCTATGACAATCGGGTCAATGCACTGATCGGGCATGGCGCCATGACCCCCCAACCCTTTAACTGTCAGGTACAATTCATCCGCGGAGGCCATGTACATTCCTTCACGAAAGCCAATTTTGCCTACCGGAATGTTGGTTGCTACGTGTTGCCCCAATATTCCATTCGGCCTTGGACGCTCTAAAGCTCCTTCCGCAATCATGATACTTGCCCCACCGGGAGCTTTTTCTTCAGCAGGTTGAAACAATAATTTGACCGTACCTTCAAAATCATCTTTGATGGATTGAAGAATCTTGGCTGTGGCCAACAAAGAAGACGTGTGAACATCATGCCCACAGGCATGCATGACACCTGGATTTTGCGATTTATAGGGCAAATCATTGGCTTCGAAAATCGGAAGTGCATCCATGTCAGCCCGCAATGCGATGACTTTTTTACTTGGATTTCGTCCTTCGATCAACGCGATGATGCCTGTAGTAGCTATTTTTTCTGTTTTAATCCCATAAGAAGCCAATTGGCCTTCCACAAAAGCCTGTGTGCCAAATTCTTGAAAAGACAACTCCGGATTTTGATGTATAAACTGCCGATTTGAGATGGTTTCTTGAGAATTTTGATCTGCTAAAAGTTTAATTTTTTCCAGAACTAATGACATAAGAGGATTTTAATTTCACAAAGCTAATAAATTGTACATGCTTATTCTATCAATAATATATTTTTACTAAATTAAAAACAGTTGTTAAATTGAACGGTTTATTGTTAAATCTCTTTTACCTATGAGTCGGAAAGTTTTAGTGTTAAATCAAGATTATTCTGCGGTAACCATTTGCTCTAGCCAAAAAGCTTTTTTGTTGGTATTTCTCAATAAAGCAGAACTGGTGGCTGAATGCAGCACCGAAAAACTGCATTCCATTTCCCAAACCTTTCCCTACCCCTCTGTCATTCGGCTTTATAAATACGTTTATTTCCCCTACAAAGGAGTAGTACTATCCCGTCAAAACATTTTCAAAAGAGACGAAAACACCTGCCAATACTGTGGTTCAAGAGACCATCTCACCTTGGACCATGTCATTCCTAAATCAAGGCAAGGAAAAACCTCTTGGGATAACTTAACTACAGCCTGCAAACAATGTAATTCAAAAAAAGGACATTATACTCCGGATGAAATTGGAATGCCCTTGATCCGAAAACCATATAAACCTTCATTTATTATGTTTTTGCGGAATTTTTCTGGAATTTTGGATGAACAATGGCGCCCTTTTGTTGGGTCTAAAAAGGAATAAATCAGATAACAATGAAAATTTCATTCATCGGTGCAGGTAATGTGGCTTGGAATTTAGCACCCGCCTTGGAAAATGCAGGCAATAGTGTTCAAGAAGTTTTTAGCAGAAATCCTGCAAAAGCCAAAGATTTAGTTTCCTATTTGTACAATGCACAAGTACAGGAACATTTAGATTTTTCAGAATCAAATGCAACGGTATTTTTTGTATGTATCCCAGAGGCGACTTATGCACAAGTTTTACCTGAACTTTTACTTCCTAAATATGCTACTCTGGTACTTGTTTCTACCAGTTTTCCATTGGTAGAGGCTGCCACATTATACGACCCAAACCGAGAAAGCACCAACCAAATTGGCGTATTCTACCCTTTGCAGTTCTTCAAAAAAGAAAAGAAAGTCAATTTAACGAAAATGCCCATTTGCTTAGAAAGCCATTCGGAAGAAACACAGGGTATTTTGATTCAATTGGCTAAAGACATTACGGATTTGATGTATACGGTTAATTCAGAAGAAAGAAAAAAAATCCACTTGGCTAGTTTAATGGCGGGACTTTTTACTCGCCAATTATTGGATCAAGCGAAAGAATTACTCCATGACATCGAATTAGATGCCAATTTAATTCAACCCTTGGTGAATAATCAAATTCAAGCTTATTTTGCTGGACAAAAAACAGATAAAGATTCAGAACAGGCCCAATTACCCAACACAAGACAAACTTTTGATCATTTAGATATGATTAAAACGGATGAAATGCAGGAAGTGTATAAGAATTTAATCAAGAGCATTAAAAGGAAATGATTTTTGGGAAGAGAGAAAACGGGAAAAGAGAAGAGAGAAAACGGGAAAAGAGAAGAAACTCATAATCCATAATTCCAAACCCATTATTCCTCCTAAAAATAAAGCGGATCAGGTGCTAAAAATTCATATCCTAGTTCATTGATTAATTTTTCCGAAGAGACTATTTTAAATGTTGGGCATTCACCTAGATTCCAAATGGCTTTTGGTAAATTTCTCCTTTCACAATCTGCATCACCCACCGCACTTTTAGAGGGATGCTCAGGCGCAACTACATTATAAATACCTGAATCAAGATTATTGATGGTTCTTTCCAAAATGGCCAATACATCTTTTTGATGCACATAATTAACAGGACATTCTCCGCCATCCATGATTTTCCCTGAAAAATATTTGGCCACATACCTTTCCTCGCCCATCAATCCACCTAATCGAAAAATAATGAACGGGCATGGAGACGCAGCAATGATTTTTTCTGCTTGCGTGATCAATGAACTTTCATCTAAGTCGGATGATTCATTGACCCAATCATTATGATTCTGATAAACAGAGGTGGAGGACAAAAAAATGATTTTTTTAACCTTCGAAGGATTTACGTGCTGAATCCAATCTTTGATTACACCCAAATAAAACTCCGATGAATTTTCCTTTCTGCGAGGAGGAATGGTCCAAATTTGTATCTCAGAATCACACATCAAATCCCAATGTTCTTTTGATTGATGCAACATGGCTTTCCAATCTAAGGCAATGATATTATCGGATTTAGGCAATGATCGATAGGAAGAAAGAGAAACCTTTGTTAGGAAACCCTTTTGCGCCAACAATACCGCTAGTGGATTACCAACCCAACCTCCACCAAAAATTGAAATTTGCATATTCATGTATTACGGAACAAATTTATTAAATTAATAGTTTAGTATTTCTGACTTTAAACAACAATTCTGGAAGTTACCCAGTTTTGAATTGAAAATATGAACAAATTACTCTTTGTACCTATCATGTCTTTATTCCTTTTGGGAATAGACACCTATGTTTGGCAAGCGGTCAAATTAGCCTTCAACAACACATCATCGGAAACACAAAATGTAGTAAAATACACCTATTGGGGATTTACCGCTTTGGTTTTTATCGGCATATTCGCCTACAATTTCCTGCCCTTGCATTATTGGAAAAACGAAATTCGAATCACATTTATGGCATTTGTGATGATTTCCATATTTTCCAAAATATTCATCATTTTATTTTTGTTGATCGAAGATTTAACGCGCTTAATTCGTTGGGGCTTTCATCAAACAAAAAATGCCGTTCAACCTACTGCAGAAGTAAAAGGTAACATCTCTCGAAGCGAATTTTTAGCAAAAACAGCTTTGGCGGTCGGTGCGATTCCCGCTGCGACTTTCACGTTTGGAATCATTTCTGGAGCACATGATTACCGGGTAGAAAACGTAAAAATCAAAATCCCTAATCTACCTAAAGCATTCAATGGATTGAGAATTGCGCAGGTTTCTGACATTCACTCGGGAAGTTTCTTTAATAAAACAGCTGTCCAAGGAGGCGTAGACATGATTCTGCGCGAAAAAACGGATATGATTTTTTTCACGGGAGATTTAGTCAACAATGAAGCCAAAGAATTGGAAGATTATTTCAACATGTTTTCCAAATTAAAAGCCCCTTTGGGAGTTTACAGTACCTTAGGAAATCATGATTATGGCGATTATGTCAAATGGAGCAGTCCCGCTGCCAAGAAAGAAAACCTGAAAAACTTAATGAAAGCGCATGAACTAATGGGCTGGAATTTGATGATGGATGAAAACAAAATTTTGGAGGAATCTGGCGAAAAGTTGGCATTGATTGGTGTTCAAAACATTGGAGTCGGAAGATTTCCTTGGTACGGAAATTTAGAAAAGGCACATAAAGGTACGGAAGAGGCAAGTGCCAAATTATTACTTTCTCATGATCCTACGCATTGGAACGCTGAGGTTACTAAAAAGTACCATGATATTGATGTGGCCTTTGCGGGTCATACGCATGGCACCCAATTTGGGGTAAAAATTGGTGGCTTCAATTGGTCTCCTGCTCAATATGTGTACAAACAATGGGCAGGTTTATACCAAGAAGGAAATCAACAATTGTACGTCAACCGAGGCTTTGGTTATTTAGGATATCCTGGCCGAGTGGGCATGCCACCTGAAATTTCGGTGTTTACTTTGAGCAAGGCTTAAGGAGAGAGAAAACGGGGAGAGAGAAGAGAAGAGAGGAGAGAGAAGAGAGAAGAGAGGAGAGAGAAGAGAGGAGAGAGAAGAGAGGAAACAGGAAGAGAGAAGAGAGGAAACGGGGGGAGAGAAGAGAGGAAACGGGGGGAAGAGAGAAAAGAGAGAAAATGACGTAAGATGTAAAAGTTTCTGGAGCACAATAAAACGCGCTTGGCTGTGCCGAGTGTGTACTATGAATTGAACTTGTAGTTCAATTACAATGAGATAGTGTTTTCTATCTCCTTCCCCGCTGCCTTCGTTGCTTCGAGAGCCTCTCATTAACACCCTCAGGCATCGGCTGGTTATGTGATTTTTACATCTTACGTCTTACATCATACATCATTTTCTCTCTTCCCGTTTTCTCTCTTCTCTCTTCCTATTTTCTCTCTTCCTGTTTTCTATCTTCTCTCTTCGCTCAGGCACCGGCTGTCAGGGCGATTTTTAGACACTCTTTATTCTCATACATCATTTTCTCTCTTCCCGTTTTCTCTCCTTTAGTTTGCAAAAGGATATTTTTCGTTACAAATAAGTAACTTTAAATAATCCACATGAAACAGGGGGAATCAGTTTTCTCTATAGGATAAGGACCTACGAGTAAGATTTTGACCCCTG
>JBILRJ010000038.1:0-16617 GCA_044372695.1 Spirosomataceae bacterium | reverse complement strand
GCTCATATTCAAATATATCTAATTTTTGAACGCTTTTGGCGGCATCGCGAATAAGTCCTTCAGAGGAAATAAACTCGGTGTACATTAAATCCGCACCATTTTCCTTGCAAACTGCTCGGAACGGTGGATCCGACACATCTTCCATGGGTGCCAGAAGCAGCGGAAAATCTCCCAATTCAATATTACCTATTTTAACCATTCTCTTAAAAAATTCCCTAAATTTACGACCATTATGCAAGAAAACCATCATTCAGAGCCCAGCAATTGGCTGAACATTCTTTCCAAGCTCATTAGCTTGTTTGGATTTTTCCTTTTGGGCAGTTTTATTGGACAGTTTGTCGGCCTAGTTTGTGTCATTATCCAAACAGAAATGTACCAAGGTACGGCAACTAATCAACAGGTCTTGACCCAACAAATGATGCTTTTTTTACAAAAGCCCCAAGATTATTTAAACGGTCAAAAAGCCATGTTGGGTTTCCAATGGTTTTCCTCTCTATTCAGCTTTGTTTTCACGGCATGGGCCTACAATCGTTTCATGAATAAACAGACCTTGGATGATTTAAGCCCCAATCAAATACCAAGTTGGCACATCGTTTTTTGGGCCATCATTGCCTTGCTGGTCTCCATGCCATTGATGGAATACATTATCCAATGGAATCAACAAATACAACTGCCTGCTTCTTTCAGTGAAATGGAATCCAGCATGAAGAGTAGCGAAGAAATGGCAGGAAAGCTAACCAAATTTTTAATCCACTTTGATCGACCAATCGATTATGTGGTAGGAATGCTCGTTATAGCCGCGTTAGCTGGTCTAGGAGAAGAATTATTTTTCAGGGGTATCTTGCAAAATCTTTTTGAAAAACATTTAAATAACCCTCATGTGGCTATTTGGGCCTCAGCAGCGGTGTTTAGTTTTATTCACTTCCAATTTTACGGATTTTTTCCTCGATTATTATTGGGGGCTTTTTTTGGTTATTTGTATGTTTGGTACAGAAATTTATGGATCCCCATCATTGCTCATTTTTTCAACAATGGTTTTGTATTGACAATGAATTATTTGTATCAATTGAAAAAAATCACCGTTGACCCTAATCAAAGCATCAATTATATGCCAATTTGGACAGCGGGAATCTCATTAATTTTCGTAACTTTCTATTTAATCAGATTACATAAACACAAAACTACTTAGGATGATGAAAGACTGGCAATTGTTGGGAGTTTCTAAAAATGGAATAGATTTAGAAATTCAAAAATCCATTTTGAGTGAGAATTGTCAAATTGAATCCATTGTGATGAATAAAAAAGTGAGTGCTTACGACTTGGGAAATTGGGAACTCTATGTTCATGAGTCTCAAGCAGAAGAAGCCAGACAATTTTTATCGAATTTTCCTGAAACAACAGCATCTTAATGGGCATCAGACAACTTTCTAATCTACAACAAAGAGTCATTGCAGCCATCGTCGCTGTGCCTATCTTGTTATTTTGCATCCTATTTAGTGATTATACCTTTTTGGTTTTGTTTCTATTTATCGGTGCAGCTGCTCAGCTGGAATTTTATAAATTGGTAGGTAGCTTTGAAGGGAATTTACCCTTGACATTTTACGGAACTTTTTGTGGTATCGTCTTACATTTATTGACTTTTTTCATCGAAAAAGGCATGATTGGCTATCAAAACTATTACATACTTTCCCCCTTATTGGCCATCATCTTTTTCATCAAATTGTACAAGTCCAAAGATGAAAAGCCCTTCCAAAACATTGCTTATACATTTTTAGGAATCATTTATGTGGCTTTGCCATTTGCTTTATTAACCGTTTTGGCCTTTATCCGAAATGAAACCTATGACCCACAAATTGTGTTGGGATGTTTGTTTTTATTGTGGGCGAGCGACTCAGGTGCCTATTTTGCGGGCACCAAATTTGGCAAAACTAAATTATTTGAACGTGTTTCTCCCAAAAAATCGTGGGAAGGAAGCATAGGCGGACTGGTTGCTGCGCTTTTAGTGGCTTTCATCATTTCAAAATATTTCACCAAATATGAAATTTGGCAATGGTTTAGCATTGGAATAATCATCGTTGTAGCAGGAACTTATGGAGACTTAGTAGAATCCCTTTTCAAAAGGAGCATGAACATCAAAGATTCAGCAGATACCATTCCAGGTCATGGTGGATTTCTTGATCGCTTTGATGGGCTTTTGCTTTCTGTACCTTTTATTATTACTTTTTTAAAATTATTTTAAAAAACTAACGTTTAAACTTTATTATTGAACATTAATTACCTAATTAGCGAATTTCGGAAAATGAAAATTAGAAGTAAACTGAGCTATACATTCGTTTTATTACTCCTAATAGTAAGTCTAAAAGGCTATTCTCAGGGGCAAGAAAAAACCGTGTTTTTTACAGCTAGAGTGATTTCTGCTGAGAATTCTGAATTTTTACCTTTGGCTTATGCCTTCAATCCCAAGGCAGGAAATGGCTCTTTAAGTGACAACTTTGGTATCATAGAAATGCGGGTATTTCCTGGCGATAGCATTGTTTTTTCCTACATCGGGCACAAAAAGAAATATTACATTATACCGAAAGATACAGATCTGAATCACCGTGCGATTATTCCAATGGAGGAGGAATCGAAAATGTTGTCAGAAGTCAAAGTCTACCGACATTCAAGCGAAGAGGATTTCAAAAGAGCATTTATGGAAATGCGCTTAGCGGATGAAAGGGAACGAAACATTGCCGAAAAAAACCTAGAACAGTCTAAACTAAATGTCTTTGCCATGCAAGCAGGTATGGGTGCTGCGTCCAATTTCAGAACTTTCTCGGATCAAATGACTTATGCCAATGCCAACCGAACTTTTGTCAATTCACCGATGTTGACTTTGGCTAACCCATTCGCGTGGATGAGTTTCATTAAATCCGTGAAAAACGGCGATTTGAAACGAAAAGATTATAAAAAAGCTTACGAATTCCTACCTAAAGAAAATATATCTAGACAACAATTTTTGAAAACAAATAAATAATGATTCATACTAAAATTTCCCAATCGGTAAGCTTTGTGCTTATACTCTGTTGTAGTTTAAGCGGTTTTGCGCAAGAAACTATTTCTTTCCAAGATATGTCATTTTGGAAAAATACTCAAAAAACAAATTGGCAGTTGGCAGGAGATGCCACCGCGGACCTTGTTGTTTCTGAATCCATGACAGCTCTTGCTGGCAAAGGTGTTTTGATCAATTTGCCCAATAAAGAAAATAGGGCCAACTTAATTTCTAACTTCGAACATGGAGATGCTGACATCTCATTTGATTTTATGATGGCCAAGCATTCCAATTCAGGATTTTATTTGCAAGGTCGTTACGAAGTTCAATTATTAGATAGCTGGGGAGTGTTAAACCCAGGAACAGGAGATTGTGGTGGAATTTACAAAAGAAGAAAATTCACTCCTAAAGAATATTTATACGAAGGACATGCTCCCAGAATCAATGCTTGTCTAGCTCCCGGACTTTGGCAACACATGGAAATATCTTTCCAGGCCCCAAAATTCGATTCAAAAGGGCAAAAAATCAGTAATGCCAAAATTTTATTGATCAAATTAAATGGCGCCATCATTCAGGAAAATGTGGAATTAACAGGCCCAACGGGTGGTGCAATTTCTGAGAAAGAAGTGGCTTTAGGTCCATTTTTGATTCAAGGAGATCATGGTGCAGTAGCATTCAAAAATCTATCTGTTAAATCCTTTGCGGGTAAAGAAGTGAAAATGTCCGCTGTAGATTATCAAGTCTTTTTGGGTGCATTTAAAACTCCTAAAGACTTCTTTGGAAAGAAAGCGAATCTGTCAGGTAAAACAGACAAGTTAACCTGGGAAGTTAGTCCACAAGAAAATAATTTAGCACAGATATTTAAATCATCTCTTGATGTTCCAATTGCGGGTAAGCACAAGTTTGAATTCATCATAGCAGGAAATTCAATTGTTAACATCAATGGTAAAGAAGTGTTAAGTAATCAATGGAGAGACAATAGCAATAAAAGAACGGTTGAAATTGATTTACCTTCAGGGAATGTGCCCATTGAAATCATTTCCTTCAAAACGGATGGTTGGTTGAGACCAGCCTTGGGCATGTGGATTCAAGGTCCTGAATTTCGATCAAAAGCCTATCACAATATCTCCTCACTTTTAGGATCAAACAGTTCAGATCCTATTTTATTAGATGCTAAAACCAATGTCGTTTTTCGCTCATTCACTGATTTAATTAAAAATGGCAAAAAGATCAAGCGCATTGTTCATGGTGTAAACGTCGGAAGCCCAAGCAACTTACATTATACCTATAATTTGGATAATGGCAGTATCGTTCAAATTTGGAAAGGACAATTTTTAGATACGTCACCCATGTGGGATGACCGTGGAGACGGTTCTTCGAAAGCTAGAGGAGCTATTTTGACTTTCAACGATGCGGCTACTTTGATAGGAAGCGAAAATAAAGATGTGATGGAAGAATCCATTTCAGAAAAGGATCAATTCAAAACATTGGGTTACGATTTAGACGACCAAGATTTACCTACTTTTCATTATCAAATGCAAGGTGCAAAGGTTTCCGAGCAAATCCGAGTAAAGGAAAATTCCAAATTGGAAAGAACTCTTGCAATCTCCAATTTTAATAGCAATCAAGTTATTCGATTGGCAATGGGCGATGAAATCATTTCATTGGGAAATGATTTGTATGCAGTAGATGGTAAAAAATATTTTATCAAAGCAATGAATGCGAGTATCTCAGGATCTGGATCCATGAAGGTTTTAAGTACTCCTGCGAAAGAAAAAATCACTTACGAAATACTTTGGTAAACAATCAGAAAGACATCAAAATGAAATTGAACATACAACATATTGCTACAGCATTTTTATTGATCGCTGTAATGTCGAGCCAAACAATGGCTCAAACTACTCCTACAGAAAACGATTATTACAAAATCATTAAATTAGCCGTTCCTGAAGGAATTGTATTAGAAGTAGGTGGATTAGCGACTTTGCCCAATGGCGATTTAGCCGCATCCACCCGTAGAGGTGATGTTTACATCATTGAAAACCCTAACTCCAACCGACCGAACTTCAAGAAATTTGCAAGTGGTTTACATGAGATTTTAGGATTAGCCTTTAAAAATGGACATTTATATTGTGCACAAAGAGGTGAATTAACACGTTTGGTAGATGTAAATGGCGATGGAAAAGCAGATAAATATGAAACGGTTTATTCCATTCCTATTTCTGGACATTACCACGAATATTCTTTCGGGCCAAAAGTTGGACCAGATGGCTCTTTTTATGTAACGGGTAATGTGGGTTTTGGTGCTTCTGATTGGTGGGCAGGTAAATCCTATGTGCCTTGGAGAGGTTGGACGATGAAGATTTCAGAAGACGGAAAAATGGAGCCTTTTGCAGCAGGTATGAGATCACCTTGCGGTATAGGTATGCTAAACGGCGATTTCTTTTATGGAGATAATCAAGGTGACTGGCAAGGTTCAGGATTTATTTCTCATGTTGAAAAAGGTGATTTTATGGGCCATCCGGCCTCATTGAAATGGGCAGACAAACCTGAATCTCCTGTCAAAATGAGAAAAGAATTGGTTTTTGCCAAAGTGGATCCAAGAGATAATCCTTTCGTTAAACCAGAAAACATTGAAAACGAAAAATATACGACCATCTATGATATGTCGAAAAATATTTATCCAGACAAGCAAATCAAATCGCCTGCGGTTTGGTTGCCACATGGAGTATTAGGAATTTCAACCTCTGAAATCATCAGTGATGAATCCAATGGGAATTTTGGGCCATTTTCTGGACAAATTTTTGTGGGAGATCAAGGAATGTCAAAAATTGCAAGGGTATTCTTAGAAAAAGTCAATGGACAATACCAAGGCGCTTCCTTTGATTTTAGATCAGGATTTAGATCTGGCGTATTGAGAATGTCTTGGGCAGGAGGAGAAAATGGAATGTTCGTTGGTGGAACGAATCGCGGATGGGGTTCGGTAGGTAAAGAGGCATTTGGATTAGAGCGACTTGTTTTTACGGGTAAAATGCCCTTTGAAATGAAAGCAGTTAGAGCAATGCCAGATGGTTTTGAAATTGAATTCACGAGTCCAGTGAACAGAAAAACAGCAGAAAATGTAGCGAATTATGAGGTATCAAGCTATGCCTACAAATATTTCCCTGTTTATGGAAGTCCAATGGTTGACAGAAAATTCAATTTGGTGAAAGGAGTTCAATTGTCTAATGACGGTTTAAAAGTTCGATTGGTGGTTGATAATTTACGTTTAGGATATGTTCATACCATCATTCCGAATGTGAAATCAGAGATGGAGGGCAACGAATTATTGCATAATACTGCCTATTATACTTTAAATAATATTCCTGCAGGAGAAAAAGCAACGTTTCCAGCAACAAATCAGAAAGTTAACAATGGCAAAATGCCAGAGGACAAAGGTTCAAAAGTAAATACGCCAGATAACCAAAAGAAAGAAGCTGCGCCAAATGTAGAAGGCGAAAAATTAAAAGCAAAAGCAAAAGTTGGAGTTATTTCTACGGAAGAGGCCATGGCGTTATTGAAGAAACATGCTTGTTTAGCTTGTCATAAAGTGGATGAAAGAGCCGTTGGGCCAGCATACACGGAAATTGCTAAAAGAAAATACAGTAATGCCCAAATAGCCGCATTGGTTGCACAACCTAAGCCATCCAATTGGCCAGATTTTAGTACACCAATGGCTGCAATGCCTCATGTACCCAAAGGTGACGTGCTTAAAATTGCTGGTTGGATAAATTCCTTGAGAAAATAATTGATTGAATAAATTGAACAGAATTAAACAACTCTCTTTCTCGTTTTGGATCATTCTAGCGGTGTGTATCACCTTGATATACCCTACCCCGTTCATTGAATTCAAAGGATTTGCTTTTAAATTATTGATTATCCCATTATTGCAAATCATCATGTTTGGCATGGGCTCAACCATGGGAATTCATGATTTTCAAGAGATATTAAAATCTCCTAAAGCTGTGGTTTTAGGAGTTTTTTTTCAATTCACCATCATGCCATTGGTAGGATTTGGCTTAACTAAGGTCTTTACATTCCCGCCTGAAATTGCGGCTGGAATTATATTAGTTGGTTGTATGCCTTGTGGTTTGGCCTCGAACGTCATGTCCTACATTGCCAATGCCAATGTAGCCCTATCATTGACGCTCACATCCATTGCGACCTTATTAGCACCTATACTCACACCATTTTTGATGGAAAAGCTAGCAGGCCAATTGATTGAAATCGATTTTTGGAACATGGTTTGGGAGATTTGCAAACTGATTTTAATACCCATTATCATCGGAGTGATTTACAAAAAAGTCATTGGAGAAAAATGGGTATGGTTACAAAAAAACCTCTCCAACATCTCTATGTGGAGCATTGCATTAATCATCATTATTATCACCGCAAATGGAAGAAACTCGCTATTGATGGTAGGACCACTTTTGGTTTTTGCTTGTTTATTGCACAATCTATTGGGTTTTGTTTTAGGTTACTTTGGGGGTAAACTAACGGGATTACCTGAAAAAGATTGTCGCACAATCGCCATTGAAGTTGGCTTACAAAACGCGGGCTTAGCCTCTGGCCTAGCCATGGCGATGAATAAAGTGGCTACTCTAGGTTTAGCTCCCGCCATTTTCGGACCACTGATGAACATCAATGGATCTGCTTTGGCGAATTATTGGAAGAAGAAATGAGAGAAGAGAGAAGAGAGAAGAGAGAAGAGAGAAGAGAGAAGAGAGAAAACAGGAAGAGAGAAGAGAGAAGAGAGAAAACTAGAAAAAATTGTAAATTATTACCGCATTCACAGTGATACTATTATTCACGATCTTGAACATCGAGTTGTGAATTGCTTTCAAAATTGTAAATTATTACCGCATTCACAGTTCCATTTGAAAATGAAAATCAACAACCAGGTTGTGAATAGCTTTCAAAATTGTAACTTTATTACCGCATTCACAGTTTAACCCTCAAGGGAAACAAAGAACAGGGCGTTGTGAATTGCTTTCAAAATTGTAACTTTATTACCGCATTCACAGTTTCCCGTATCCTGGCCTTGATTGGCTTGGTGTTGTGAATTGCTTTCAAAATTGTAACTTTATTACCGCATTCACAGTGGGACTTGATGAACTTGACCAAGTAGAGGGTTGTGAATTGCTTTCAAAATTGTAACTTTATTACCGCATTCACAGTATTACATCCTTTTATTATGCTTCCAATGTAGTTGTGAATTGCTTTCAAAATTGTAACTTTATTACCGCATTCACAGTTGTATTCGCTGTTAGTTGTGATAGCCATTGTTGTGAATTGCTTTCAAAATTGTAACTTTATTACCGCATTCACAGTGTTGAGACCTAAGACTTTTGGTGTCCGCAAGTTGTGAATTGCTTTCAAAATTGTAACTTTATTACCGCATTCACAGTAATGGCGTAGCCTGGAATGAGACTAACACCGTTGTGAATTGCTTTCAAAATTGTAACTTTATTACCGCATTCACAGTGCAGTTAATGTAAACATCGCTAAGGCGAGCGTTGTGAATTGCTTTCAAAATTGTAACTTTATTACCGCATTCACAGTATAACAGCACATAAGCGGCTGATATACTGCGAATTGCGAGTAATATTGAAAATAAAAAACCGACAACTTTTTCAGAAAATTTCCAGTTGCTGAGGTGGTTTTTCGTTTTGTACAGGCTTCTTCCCATAAAACACCTCCATCAAACCAAATTGACGATCCGTAAATTTCATCAAACAAACTTTCCCATGTTCTGGTAAATGTTTTCGAATGCGTTTAGCATGTACTTCGGTATTTTCCATCGATGGACAAAAACGCAAATAAATGGAAAATTGAAACATATTAAAACCATCTTTGATGAGCATTTTTCTAAAATCTGCGGCAATTTTCCGCTCTTTCCTTGTTTCTGTAGGCAAATCAAAATAAACAAATAACCACATACATCGGTATTGATTAAGTCTTGAATCAAATTCATCAATCATAAACGGGATATAATATCTTCCTGCTTTTACCTGCAAAGCAATCATACAAGGAACTAGTCGTTCGGCTCATGGCCACCATCAAAGGACTCTTTTGTCCGTCTATAAAAACATCCATTCGCATAATACCCATCAAATGAATTTTGATAGAGGTATTCATGGCATGAAAATCTTCGCCACTATCGATTAAGTCCAATACTAAAGTATCAACATAAGGCCGATAAGGCTCCATGATATCATCAGCTAATCCGAATGCATTGTATTTATTTTTATGGAAAATCCCTAACATAGGTAACATACCAGAACTCACAATGGCTCTCGCGGTAATTCCCCGCAAAATACTGTATCCATAATTTAACAAATGATTCGGAGATTCACCTTCTGGATGTCTGGTAAATCCCTCCCAAGGAAAAAGCCGCGACCAATAATTGGCTGCGGCTCTGGCTTCATGATTTTTACTATCTCCCGATTGTACTTCTTTACTCCATCTGATCAAATTATCCACCTCTTGTCCCCGGCTTCTTAAATGACCAGCTTGATTCAGTATTTTAGCAGAAACTGTCTGTTGCCATAAATTCTTTTTCAAAGGCAAACTGGCCTCCATTTGGGTCCTCATTCGTTCCGTTTGTTGCGTATGTCCCTCCAAAGGCAATAACAGACCAACAGGCATGTGCCTTTCATCACAATACACAACTGAAACCCCATGTTGCATCAAACGATTACTTAATGCGCTAGTCATGGTCACCAATAAACTTTCTATGATAACTACACCTATATCTTCAATTGGGACTGATTTATCCTTCGCAAACTCATCTGGATAACTAACCACCAATTGCTGATCCTTCAAGCTCAAATAGCATGGATTCTCAAAAAACAAAGCTCGTTTTATCATCTAATAACTTTTTCAATTATACCCAAACGATTTACAATTAATTTCCAACAAACAGCTTTAATCATTACTGGCTTTTTATTTTCATCATAGATTGTGTTAGATTTTCCTATTTCAAGCATTCTCTCGTTTTTATTCATGGAACCATTTTCATTATCTATAATTCGACTTGCATAGCTATTTTTTACAAAAAATGCTTGAGAACTTGTACAACTGACGAATTTATATACACGTTCTGTTTGTTCTTTTGAAAATTTATCAAAAATAAAAGGTTTCAAATTTTCTATTTCATCTTCATAGGGAATATAAACTAAATCATTGGGAGAGAGAGTAAATAAAAGATTATTTCCATTTTCATCTATTTCTAATGCAGCACCTAAACCTTGCTTTTGTCTTTCAATTATTTCGTTGAAAGGAATTGTTTTATAATTTCGTTTTCCGTTTTCATCTTGATAAATTGCGAAAAACAAGTTTGTTCCTTTAGCTGCTTCAACATATTTATCCGCTTTACTACCAATTTGTCCTAAACTAAACTTTCCACCTTCTTCAAACACTCTTACTTTAATAATGGCTTGGTGTTTTTTACCATTATTTAATGCTATAATATTTTTATTTAACAGATCCAATCCATTTTCAGAAAAGGCAACTTCATGTGCAGGATCTTTTTTACCATTTTCATCAATAGCATTTTGGTATATTTCTTGTTTAAGGTGGTTTAATAGAATTTTTTGAATCCCCGTATCAGTTATTTTTTCAATCCTTTTTTCATCAAAAGAATTATCAAGTGTTTTTCTTGTGGCGGTTGCCCCATTTTCCCCTCCAACAATTTCATAAATCTCTACTTTATCAATTTCTTTTCCATCAATCAGAATAGGAAAAGATTTAAGATGTTTTTTTAAACCTTCGGCATTATTTGTATAAAGTTTGATTTTTTCTTTAAGTTGCTTTTTCACCGCTTTGTCAACAATAAATTCTACTTGTTCAATAGCATTTGAAATAGAAATAGGACTTTGTTTAATTCGTTTTAAAAACACTTTACCACTTACAGTTTCAGCATGCAATGGTTTTCTTATTGCCCAATTATCTCCATTTACTTGTTTAGCAGTGATTTTTTTAAATGCACCATCCTCTTCTTTCCAAACTTGATATTTATTTACAGATTTATTGATAACTCTAATATTTTGCTTGAAACTAATAATAGTTTGATTCAATTCATCCTCTGCATTTTTTGTAAAATTTTCCCAAGGTTTATGAAACGCCCATTTGTAATTTCCATTTGCATCAGCCTTGGTTTTAAAACAAAGTTTATTTCTTAATTCATGCTTTATTGTTTTATCTTCTTCATCTTTTGCATTTAAATTATTCAAATAATTGATGTGTGTTCTATTGACACAAGCAATTACTAATGCATCTAAAGCATGGTGACGATGATCTATTCTTTTTTTAGAAAAACCTTTTGCGATATCATCAGGAACTGTAGTTTGAAATACTTGTTTACCAATGTTGCCAAATTCATCTTTTTTAAATTCTAATTTGCCAAAATCATTAGAGTTATTTATTGAATTTAAACGCTCAAAACGAGGAGTAACAATTTTGTTCCAAACATCATTTAAGCCCCAATCTTGTTTCATTTTTGAAGTTATTGAGCCATTTAGTGGTATAACATTCTTTGAGGTCACTTCTTGCTCATCATCTTCACGTACTATTTTACTTAAAAGACTTTTTACAATTTTACTAATGTATTTAGTATCGTTTAACTGTCTTTCTATAAATTTTTCAGGAATTTCTTCACTTAATAATCGTTTTTGCTTGCTTTTATTTTTGCTATAATAACCTGTAATATGTTTATTATATACATCAATTGTAAAGATTTTAACTGTTTTCCCTCCTGTTAAGGTTATAATTCTGCCTTCATTTTTTCGAATAAATTCAAAAGCTGTCATATTGCTTTTAAGCTCATTTACTTCAGATTCACAGATGACTTTATTTGACAATGAATCATCAAATAATCTAGATTGTGGAATAATGTGTTCGATTTGGTATTTTGTAGTAAACAAATCACTCAAAGGAATTAGTTTTCCAGTGTATGGAGAAACATAGCCTTGTTCTAGCCAAAGTTTATATTTATTAATTTCGTTAGTAGATGGTTTGGCATTCTTTCTAATTTTATCAACTTCTTCTAATTTTTCTTTGTTTTTTTCGCTACTATAAATTCCTTCTTCATATATTTTTAAAATCTCTTGCTGGCTTGGTGAAAAAGGACGCACATCATATACCCCATCATTTTTCAATTCAGTTAAAATGGCTTTGATTCGTAAGTTTGTGTTTTCATTTTGATTAATTGTATTAGTAATTCGCTTTCTCTCCGAAGCATTGTTTTTCATTTCTCGGCCTAATTCAATATGAATTTCATCAAAGAAGTTTTCTTTGCCATCTCCGTAATGTTGCCATATATCTTTTACCACTCTTAAAGTTTCAGTAATAACTTGCTCAACAATCGGATTTTTAAGGGAATGTTGTTTGAAATCATGTTTTAAAAAATGTTCAATGTCTGCTGGGGTTTTCCACTTTGAATTGTCACTTGCTTCACTGTGCTTATCGTAAATAATATATGAGGTTAACCATAAAGGCAAACCTTTGAAATCTTTAAGAGAATTTAAGTGAATAGCTTTTTCACGAACACGATTTTTTATATTATAATCAAATTCTCCTGTAAGTATTTTATCTATTCTAAGCAATGTTTTTGGATCAATAATGTTTTCATCCCAGTGGATTCCAAAACGCATTAATGTTAATAATTTCTTTATTGCTTTCTCGGAATAAGACCCATATTCTTTTTTGTATGGTTTTATTTTTGAAAAATTTACGATAAATGCTTCAGGCAAATTATGTCGTATACTAAAACTTGTTAAGGCCTTTATAATTTCAGTTTTATCGGTAACTGAATATAAAATATGCCATAAATCTTGGGTATTTTTAGCATCAAAAAAAGACTTATCAACATCAATTTTTGCAATGGCATTCAAAAACTGATTTCTTGTTTCATTACAAGGATAGATTTTGTCTTCAACATAATTCCATCTGTACTTATCTTCTTTTAACTTGAAATTTGTATAAGCTAAAAACTGTTTCTGACTTACTTCTGCTTTATCATTGAGCCAATTAAGCAATTCTAGAATATCTGCTTCTGATTTCAAAAATTCATCCGTAACATCAATATCATTCAATATTCCTCTTTTAAATATTTTTAGATTTTTAACAAATTGTAATAATCTAAATTCTTGAAAAATAGGATTAGATTTTGCTATACATTTTAAAGGTTTCAAAATCTGAATTCCATTAACATCTTTAACTAAACCTCCATTTTTATCTTTGATAGGTCTCGATTCTAAACTGCAATCACTTATCAAAGAAGTTTTACTTTTAAGTGGTCGTTGATAAAATATTATATCCTCCAAAAATAAATATTCAAAACCTCTATCTTTTATATTTTCTTTATGTGCATCATTATGCCTATACAACTCATCAATGCATTTTTTATAAAGATTTCTATCTTTTAATATTGTTCCATGAAATTCTATTTGAGTTTGAAGGATTTTAGATAATTCATCACGGTAAAACTTCCGTTCAATTGTTCTAACAAGTTCACCTTTTATTTTTTGTTGGGGATTTTTAAGTATGTGTTCATATATAAAACAACCAACAGATTTCCCACTTTGATTTATTGTTTGTTCTGTTCTGATTTTAACCAATCCCCAGTCTTCAGCTTTGGGTGATCTAAAACTTCTTTTTTCATGGTTTTCTTTATCAAGTTTTATAGTACCGTCATCATTTAATTCGGTGGTCACAATAAAATTCTTTTGCGTTCCCACCCAATCAAATAATTCAACTTTACTTTCTCTTTTATAAATCCATCCATTTTCAAGAGTTATATTATACCAAATACCTGATTTCCCTTTTTCTCTTTCAACTACATTAATAACGGTGAGAGTATGAAACTCTTCTAATTTGTTTTTATTTTCTTCTTGTTCTTCCCCACGCAATTGATAATAACCTCTTTTTTGATTAAAGTTTAACAAAATCCACGCAAGTTCTTCCTTACTTATTTTCTCTGTTAATGCTTTTTTTCTCAAATAATAAATAGTCCAATCATAAGGTACTTGCTTTAAATCTGGATATTTTAGTTTAAATTCACAAAGCATTTCTTGGTAATTTTCCAAAAATAAAAATTGATTATTACCCTTTTCATTTTTATAAAAAGGTAATTTTTCTTCTCTATCGGGTTTAAATTGCCCAAACCTTTTGTCAAAATCAATAGAGTCTGAATAATGTTTAGGTAAAAAACCTAGTACATTTAAAACCCGATGAAGCCGTTCCCTTCTTAATAAAAAACGTTGAACCAATCTTCTAGTTCCCCTGTATCTAGTCCTTTCAGCTGTTTGAGAGACAGTAACGCCACTATCAAATTTCCCAAGAATGCCTTCATCCATAGGAATGATTCGGCTACCTATTCCTTCAATATTACCTTTTTTTAATTCTCTATTAATCTTGACTAAAGCCCAACCAATACTATTTGTACCTTCATCCAATCCTAATATTATTTTTTCCATAACGGTTATTTTTAAAAATTAATTACATACATTTGTTTTACAATTTTGAAGCAATTCACAATAAGGATTATTCCGTTGTGAAAACATTCAAAGCGGCAACCACAAGTTGTCGCTTTTTCTTTTTATAAGTAATTCAAATTACTTATAACTCCTCCAACAGACTCCTCACTATTCGATTATCATTCCATGCTGAACATGGCAAGGCAAATAAATGATCAAGGATAAACTTAAACATTAATTCAAGAATATTTTAAATATTTGACTTTATATGTCATGAAAATATGACTTAAATCAATTCAGGTACCGATAAATAAAAAATAAAGGCCCAATGAGAATTTTATTAATAGTTTTTGGAAACCAAAATGGTCAACCTATTTCAGGACTAGATAAAGAGTTAAGAAGAGAGAAAACTGGAAGAGAGAAGAGAGAAAAAGTTCTAATCCTTATTATTTTTTCTTAATAGAATAATATCAAGAAAAATTTACTGATAAATCATGGTTATCATTTAATCACAAAAATCATGGTTCAGACACTAGAAGAGAGAAGAGAGAAGAGAGAAGAGAGAAGAGAGAAGAGAGAAGAGAGAAGAGAGAAGAGAGAAGAGAGAAGAGAGAAGACACTTACATCATACTCTTACCTCTTACATCATACATCTTACCTCTTCTCTCTTCTCTCTTCCATCACAGCGTCACCATCATCCCTGTTCTTACCGATTCATCACAGGCAAAGGCGATTCGTAAGCTGTTGACTGCATCTTCCACATGGTCTGTCAAATCGATATTTTCAGTAATGGCTTGCAAGAAGTAAGCTTGTTCTCTATCGCAAAGACCTTGATGATCCGGCTCATCGGTTAAATTGACCCATTCATCTGCTTTGGTAAATTCATTTTGATCATCAATATCTGAATAATGCACACGTAGAGATTCTGTTTTGGTATGCGATTCAACATCATCGGATTTTCCTTCTCCCCCAGCATCTTTGGCAACAATGGATACAGAACCTTTGGGACCAAATACGTCTTTCACAAAATATGCCGTTTGAGAAATCATCGGACCCCATCCTGCTTCGTACCAACCCACGGAACCATCCTCAAAGTAAATTTGCAATTGCCCGTAATTGTAATTCCCTTCCGGAATATCATTTGTCATACGAGCACCAATGGCTGAAACACGTAGTGGTTTGGAACGAGTCATTTGGCACATCACATCAATGTAATGAACACCACAATCGACAATGGGACTAAGACTTTTCATCAAATTTCTGTGCACATCCCACATGTATCCATGACTTTGTTGATTCAAATTCATGCGCATCACCAAAGGTTTCCCCATGGATTTGGCAATTTCAATGAATTTGATCCAAGAAGGATGATGACGTAAAATGTAGCCTACCACTAATTTTTTGCCTGATTTTTTAACTGCCTCCGCTACGCGAATAGCTCCTTCCAATGAGTCTGCAATGGGTTTTTCAAGAAACACGTGGCACCCTGCTTCTAATGCAGCAATGGAATAAGCCTCATGGGTATCTGGATAAGTTGATATACAAACGGCATCTGGTTTAGCATCGGCCAATGCTTGATAAAAATCAGTATAAAGGGTATTCCCCCCACCTAAGGCCTTATCTAATGTTTCTTTGCTGGTACCAGTGGAAACCAATCCGCAAATTTCAAATCCAGCTAAATTTTGGAATGATTTGGCATGTGAAGCACCCATGTTTCCACAACCAACTACTAAGACACGTATATTTTTCATTGTTAATTGTTAATTTTTAAACTTTGAATTTACTTAAATAATATTAGTTTTTAGTTATTAGGGATTAGAATAGACGAACTAAAAACTAATGTTCAAAACCTAATTAACTAATCACTAATACAATACACTAAAAACTAATAACTAATAATGCGAATTAAGAGTTGAAATTATTATTAGGGTCTGTTCTAAATGTATGTTTAAAAGCGAATTTGAATTTGCTATTTCCCTATTTCTTTGACAGAAATGCAATTTACGGGCTAATTTTTTTTCTATGGCATTTCTTTTTTTGAAAAAAAAGAAACAAAAAAACTTTTTTCTT
>JBILRJ010000037.1:0-16651 GCA_044372695.1 Spirosomataceae bacterium | reverse complement strand
ATTTTTGATAGCAGATACATTTATAAACGTCAGATCATCGACTCCCCTTCAGCCTTACAAATTCCCTTATTGGATGCCAAGGATCCTGAAATTAGTTATGAATTTTTGAAGTTTAAAAAACAAAGAAAAACCATGGGATGGGTGTCAGGCATTTCAACTGCTGTAGCTTTATATTCATTTTTGAATAAAGATAAAGTCTCTGATGGATTTTACTGGTCTGTGTTTGGCGGAACAGCTTTATTTAATATCTATTTAGGCACTGTTAGCATGAAACATTTTAACAAAGCCTTAAACCGTTACAATGAATTAGCTAAAACTAATCAGCAAGTAACATTGAAATTAAATCCCATTGGACCTTTAGGACCAAACTTGGGAATAGCATGGAATTATCAATTTTAATAGAAGTATAAAAAATGAAAGTTGCAATAGTTGGCGCCACAGGACTAGTAGGCGGTGAAATTTTAAAAGTATTGGCGGAAAGAAATTTTCCAGTAACTGAATTGATTCCGGTAGCATCGGAAAGATCCATTGGTAAAAAAGTAAGCTTTAAAGGTAAGGATTACGAAGTGGTGGGATTTGATACGGCTATTGCAATGAAACCGAACGTGGCTATTTTCTCTGCTGGCGGTGGAACTTCTTTGGAAATCGCACCTAAATTTGCTGCTGCGGGCATTACTGTTGTAGATAATTCTTCTGCTTGGAGAATGGATCCTACTAAAAAATTGGTTGTTCCGGAAATCAATGCGAACACGCTAACAGAAGATGATAAAATCATTGCAAATCCCAATTGCTCTACCATTCAAATGGTGGTAGTGATGAATCCTTTGCACAAAAAATATAAAATTAAGCGTGTAGTAGTTTCTACTTACCAATCGGTAACAGGAACTGGAAAAGCAGCTGTTGACCAATTATTCGACGAGAGAGCTGGTAAAACAGAATACAACAAGGTTTATCCGCACAAAATCGACTTAAATGTTCTTCCTCATATTGATGTTTTCTTGGAAAATGGATATACGAAAGAGGAAATGAAAATGATTTTGGAAACGAAGAAAATCATGATGGACGACTCAATCGCTGTAACCGCTACAACAGTTCGTATTCCTACGATTGGCGGACACTCGGAGGCGGTCAACATTGAATTCGAAAATGAATTTGATTTAGCCGAAGTACGTGCCATTTTAGAAGCGGAAGAGGGAATTATTGTTCAAGATGATCCCAAG
The DNA here is from genome assembly GCA_044372695.1 of Spirosomataceae bacterium. Classification (GTDB taxonomy): domain Bacteria; phylum Bacteroidota; class Bacteroidia; order Cytophagales; family Spirosomataceae; genus Aquirufa. The sequence continues at coordinate 15,431 of JBILRJ010000037.1, read as the reverse complement.
AATTTTGTCTATCCAATGCCCATCACTGCGCATGGAAAAGACGAGGTCTTTGTAGGACGTATCCGTAGGGATGAGTCGCAAAAAAACACCTTAAATTTATGGATTGTAGCAGATAATTTACGAAAAGGTGCCGCTACCAATGCGGTACAAATTGCAGAATATTTGGCCAAGAACAACTTAATTTAATCATCAGGCCGGTTGAACCGGCCTTTTTTATATGACTAGACTCAGTGTAAATATCAACAAAATTGCAACTCTAAGAAATTCAAGAGGGGGTAATAATCCAGATTTAATTCAAGTCGCTTTGGATTGCGAACGATTTGGAGCTGAGGGAATAACGGTTCATCCAAGACCCGATGAACGCCATATTCGCTACGCGGATGTTTATGCCTTGAAAGAAAAAATTTCCACCGAATTCAATATCGAAGGAAACCCTTTAGAAGAAAAATTCGTAGAATTGGTTTTGGCTGTAAAGCCAGAACAAGTTACCTTGGTGCCTGATGCTTTAGGACAAATCACTTCCAACCACGGATGGAACACCATTGAACATCAAGAATTATTGAAGAAATTGATAGCGCCATTTAAAGAAGCAGGTATTCGAACTTCCATTTTTGTGGATCCCATTTTAGAAATGGTTGAAGCAGCTGCAACTACAGGTGCTGACCGAATTGAGTTGTATACGGAACCTTTTGCTGAACTATTTCCAACAGATCCGGTTAAATCGGTTGCTAATTACAGAAAAGCAGCATTCAAAGCGCATCAATTGGGACTTGGGATTAATGCTGGACATGATTTAAGTTTGGAAAATCTAGCCTTTTTTAAATCGAATGTCAATCCATTGGATGAAGTATCTATCGGGCATGCATTAATTTGCGACGCATTGTACTATGGATTAGAAAATACGATTCAATTGTATAAAAGACAGTTGATGTAAGAGGTAATAGACCGATGGCTGAGCGAGTCGAAGCCGGGGGGCGTAAGAGGTATAATGTAGAGACGCACGGACGTGCGTCTTTATGTAAGAGGTAAGAAGAATCCTACCTCTATTATTAACCTTTAAGCCTTAGGAGACCCAACATCGAAAACAGGAAATTAACCCCGTAAAATTAATTTCCTACATAAACCTGAAAAGGAATCTGAATGGATTTCTCTTTCAGTGTCTTTTTTTGAATCAATTGAATCGCTAATTCCATGGCTTTTTTTCCTTGGTTTTCAGCATCTTGTATGATGGTTGCATCCAACTTTTTTGCTTTAACAGCCTTCATGGCATCACCAATTCCATCTACACTGACTACCACTACTTTATCTTTCAATTTAGCATCTATCAAAGCCTGCATAGCCCCTAAACCCATTTCATCATTTTGTGCAAAAACGGCGTTGATTTGAGAACCGTACGATTGAATCCAGTTTTCCATCAATGCCATCGATTTAGCTCTGTCCCATTCTCCGGTTTGACTCGTCATTAATTTCAAGCCTGGATAATTTTTTAAGGCTGCCATTGCTCCTGCTTCCCGGTCAATTTGAGCCGCTTGCCCCATGTAACCTTGAATCATTAATATATTTCCTTTGCCATTTAATTTTTTAGCAATGAAATCAATGGCCATTTTAGCCGACTCTTTATCATCTGAACCTACCCAAGCATCTGGTATTTCTTTGGTGGAAGAATTGACATTCACAATGGGAATACCTGCTTGTTTGGCTTTCAAAACCGCTGGGGATGAAGCATCAAATTCACATGGATTTAAAATAATCGCATCTACTTGTTGACTAATGAAATTTTCTACCTGCTCCACTTGTTTCAAAGCAGATCTTTCAGCGTCAATGACAATCAATTCCACTTGGTTCGCCTCCGCGTTTTTTTCAAGCGATTGAGCTACTTTCTGAATAAATTCATTTTGCATACTCAACATGGAAACGCCAATCACCATTTTTTTCTTACCGTCCTTTCCATTTTTACCACATGAGAACACAAACAATGTCGCAAGCAGAAATAATCCACTCCATTTTAAACCAGTCTTCATAATTAATTTTTCGTATTTTGATAAAAGCGATCAATCACAACCGCTAAAATAATAATTCCTCCCATAACAACCTGTTGCCAATAGGCAGAAACATTCATTAAATCCAATCCATTATTGATTACACCAATAAACAATACACCCAAAAGTGTTCCAATAATACTTCCCTTGCCTCCACGCGTACTTGTCCCTCCAATGATTACCGCTGCGATTGCATCTAACTCAAAACCTAAACCCGCATTCGGTTGACCGGTATTGATTCGAGCAGCTAAAAGAATTCCACCAATCGCCGCAAAAATTCCACTCAAGATATAAACCCAACATTTGATTCGATCCACTGGAATACCCGCTACAAATGAAGCTGTTTCATTTCCCCCGATAGCTTTTACGTATCTACCAAAAACCGTCTTATTCAACAAAATCGCACAAAATACAAAGGTGATCAAGAGGAAGAAAATCGGAATGGGAATTCCTATAAAATCACCGTTCCCAATAAAATTAAAAGATTCAGACAAATCTGAAACCGGTCTACCATCACTGATAATTAATGCTAAACCTCTTGCAATGGTCATACTACCTAAGGTGACAATAAAAGGCGGTACTTTCGACAAAACGATGATCCAACCATTGATAGCGCCCATCAGCGCTCCCACTATCAATGCTAGAGGTAAGGCAATCCAAATATTCCCATCCTCTGATTTTGAATACATAGCTGCTACTACGCCCGCAACCGCCAACATAGAACCTAAAGACAAATCAATTCCTCCAGAAATAATCACGAAAGTCACACCGAAGGCCAAAATAGCATTCACTGAAACTTGATTCAATATGACCATTAAATTCGTCTCTGTCAAAAATCGGGAAGTCTGTGTGCTAATCAAGATACAGATCACCAACAAGGCAATGAATATTCCCCCTGATTGACTTTTCAACAAATCATCTTTCCATTTTTTAATCATCGCTTATAACATTGCATTTTTCATAATTTCATCCGCTTGGATCTGATTTTTTTCCAATAACGCCGTTTGTTTACCTTTTGAAACAACTAAGACACGGTCACTTAAATGAATCAATTCAGGTAAATCTGAGGAAATCAAAATGATGGATTTCCCTTCAGCAAGCAATTGATTCATCAAGGTATAAATTTCGTATTTGGCTTGTACATCAATCCCACGAGTGGGTTCATCCAAAATTAAAATATCAGGCGATTGTTGAAGTACTTTCGCAAAAACCACTTTTTGCTGATTGCCTCCGCTGAGGTTTTCCACTTTTTGATTTTCACTTAAATGTTTGATATTCAAAATTTTAATATGTCTACCAGCCATTTCTTTTTCTTCATCAAAGGAAATGAATCCCCATTTTTGGAAGTCAGACAACACAGATAAACCAATATTTTCTTGCATGGTAAATTCCGGAATAAATCCATTCTCTTTTCGATCTTCACTGACATGGGCTATTCCTGCCTGCATGGCAGCTTTGGGGCGATTGAATTCTACTTTTTGTCCATTCAATAGGATTTCACCAGAATCCTTATTTAACAAGCCAGATAGCGCCATCCCAATTTCCGTTCTTCCCGCTCCTACTAAACCTCCAATACCCAAAATTTCCCCTGCATGTAAATCAAAATTAATATTTTCAAACTTTGTTTTACTCGTCAAATTTTTCACTTCCAACACTTTTGAACCCAATACCACATCCCTGTTAGGAAAAAACTGATTCATTTCTCTTCCCACCATTTGGAACACTAACTCCTGCTCATTGGTCAAATGTTTTAAATTACTAGCAATCAAATTCCCATCACGCAAGACCGTAATCCGATCCGCGAAATTGAAAATCTCCTCCATTTTATGAGAAGTAAACAAAATACTTACCCCTTCCTCTTTTAATTGTTGAATCAAATGTTGGAATAAAACCACCTCTTTTTCACTCAAAGAAGAAGTTGGTTCATCCATTAAAATCAATTTCGCCTTTTGGGAGATGGCTCTTAAAATCTCCACCAATTGTTGATCAGCAATCGATAAATTTTTCACTTTTTCGGCAGGATCAAAAGAAATTTGGCACTCTTGTAACAATGCAACAACCTTTTCTCTTAGATTTCTTTTTTGTTCCCAGGGAAAAAAACCTAATTCATTTTCTCTCCCCAAATAAATATTTTCTTCAACACTTAGCTCCGGAACGAGCATAATTTCTTGGTGTATCATGGAAATGCCGGATTCCATGATTTCGCGAATCGATTGATTCTTTCTTTTTTGATCAAAAAAAATCACCTCTCCTTTATCGGGAGAGATGATTCCTAAAATAATTTTCATCAAAGTGGATTTCCCCGCTCCATTTTCACCTACTAAGGCGTGGATTTCACCTGGAAATAATCTTAAATCTATTTTTTGAAGCACATTAATCCCTGAAAAGCCAACAGAAACGCTTTTTAACTCAAGGATAGGTTTGTCTTCTTTTTCTTTCATTCAACCACTATTAGCAAGGCCAAACGACATTCGTGTCTTTCCATTGACGATCTCTTCCTGATTCAATGACAGCCTCACAAATTTTTTGCGTTTGTAATGCCTCTTTAAAGGTTGGAGAACAAGGTTCATTTTTCTCAAGCGACAATAAAAAGTCGGCAGCTTGATGAACAAAACTATGCTCATAACCGATAATCAAACCTGGAACCCACCATTTGTCCATATAAGGCTGATCTCCATCCGTAACCAAAATGGATTTCCATCCACGGACAATTGAATCGTCCGCATGATCAAACATTTCTAATCGATTCAAATCATGTAAATCCCAACGTAAAGAAGCGTGTTCTCCATTGATTTCAAAAGTATATAGCGCCTTGTGCCCTCTCGCATAACGAGTCGATTCAAATAAGCCCAAAGAACCATTATCAAAATGGCAATGGAACAAACAAGCGTCATCAATTCCTACTTTTTGTACTTGACCTGTACCTGAATGAACACGTTCTTTGACAAATGTTTCCGTCAATGCTGAAACATCATTAATCCCTCCATTTAACCAAAGTGCGGTGTCTATACAGTGGGCTAGTAAATCGCCAGTAACCCCAGAACCTGCAGCTTCTACGTCCAAACGCCATGTTCCTGCGCCACCTTGTGGTACATCTGGACTAATCGTCCAATCTTGCAAGAAATTAGCTCTGTAATGAAAAATACGTCCTAATTTTCCTGAATCGATGATTTGCTTCGCCAAAGAAACAGCAGGCAAACGACGGTAATTGTACCAAACCGTATTACGAACACCTGTTTCTTCAATCACTTTCACCATCTCTTCACCTTCCGCCAAGGTTCTCGACAAAGGTTTTTCGCACAAAATCATTTTCCCTGCCTTTGCCGCAGCGATCGCAATTTCAGCATGTGTATCATTGGGCGTACAGATATCAACCGCATCTATATCATCTCTAGCGATCAATTTTCTCCAATCCGTTTCATACGATGCGTAACCCCATTGGTCAGCAAAAGCTTTTACATTTGCTTCATTTCTGGAGCAAACCGCCTGCATCACTGGCTCATAAGCCAATTGGGGAAAAAAGTTTTTAATTCTATTGAAACCGTTTGAGTGGGTTCTTCCCATAAAACCTGTTCCGATCAATCCAATTCTTAATTTTTTCTTTTCCATGTTAATCCTCTTTTACCGATTCTTAAGACCAGCCATGCGCTTCTCTCACACGAATCATCGTTGCTAAAATATCATTCCAGGTTTTTTGTTGTAACATCACCTCATTAGAGAACATGCAACCATCCCAACAAATGTGTTTGAATGCTTTTGTTAATTCTCCTTTTTCATCTCTTAACCAATAGCCAGCATCTTCTGCCACCACTAATTTACCATTGGGATCGGTGGCTTGACAATGACGACCTGTTTTGTCATGACTACCTGTACCATGAACGGTTCCATCATTTTGAGCTACGTGAAAATCGATGGTCCAAGGACGTAAAGCAGCCGTAATTTTCTTCAAAGCATCTTTCAACACTTCGCGATCTTGCCAATCATAATTATCTGGTAAAATACGATGTTCAGGAGCATTGTAACCCATCGTGTAAAGAAGCGTATGAGACATATCGGCTTGAAAACCAATGTTTTTACGATCAACCGCTTCCAGAGTTTCCACCATGTGTTTCCAAGAATGCATTCCTCCCCAACAAATTTCACCTTCCGCAGCTAGACGCTCACCGTAATCGGCTGCCACATCGCAGGCACGTTGGAAAGTTTCAACAATTTTCTTGGAATTTCCTACCGGATCTTTGGACCAATCAGACACTCCACTGGCAGAATCGATGCGAATAATCCCATTGGGACGAATTCCCAACTCTCTCAAAGTCTGTCCAACTTCACAAGACTTACGAACCATGTCCACAAAATGATCTTGATCTTCTTTGCTTCCAATAGCTGGGCCACCCCAAATAGGAGCCACTAAACTACCTATCTCTAAACCGTGTGCCGCTACTTTATCTGCTAATCTTTTCGCACCATCTTTACCTGATTCGATATCAAAATGGGGGCCTAAAAGTCCAACATCCACTCCATCAAATTTGGTACCATTCACTTCTGCCGCAGCAGTCATCTCAAGCATTTGATCTAAGGAAATAATCGGCTCAGAATCAGGACCTTTACCAACAATTCCTGGCCAAGTTGCATTGTGCAATTTTGGATATATATTATCTGGTTTCATATATTTAGGTTTTTAAAATAAATTAAAATTTTAAATCTGGGTTTTTCGGTCCAAAATGTTTTAACATCACTATTGGATCCGTTGATGAATGGTTTGTAATAGTTACTCCCTCGTTGGCAGCAGATTCAGTCACAAAGAATTCATCATTGGTTAATTGTCCGTAACGGATCAAAGCAGGTGTTTCTATGTTCCAAACACCCATTTTACCATGGCCTTGCATCATAATCAAACCATATGCGGCTGCATCTTTGATCGTCACTGTTTGACCAGGGAAGATTGTTAATTCTTTGGCACTGAAGGCATCCGAACGATAACAAATCCATTTTTCAGAATAGCCATTCGATTCCATTTCCTTTTCGTCTGAAACAGGAATTGGCTGCATAAAACGAGTTTCCAATAAATTTGGATTGGTATTTAAATCCCAATCGATTACTTCCATCAATTGATCATAATTTCCGATTTCCTCTTTAGGAGTACCATTCCAAAGTAACTCTTCAGGAATAACCGCCTCATTTACCAATGATTGATACATCGCAAACACATCTGAAGCTTTTTGTGGCTCATAGGTACACATACTTCCTGGGGCGTGCAACATTCCCGGAGGGACATCCCAACCCGTTCCTGGGATTAAAGGGAATGCTTGCGAGAACATGGTAATTTTATTGTCACCTTTGGTGAAATTCATCAAACATTCTTTGATTTGCTCTTTAGTAGTACCTGGAGCTATTCCAAAAAAAGTGTAAGGGAAATCGCCGCCATGATTATTCAATTGAGGAGGGAAATAGTATGCCTCTGGCTTTCCTAATTGCCCGATTTTAGCCGCATGTTCATCATTATGGTGAATGTGATGAGGCAATGGGCCCATGTTATCAAAAAATTTGGAGTACATTGGCCAAGATTTGTATTCATTCCAAAGGCGATCTCCAATGATTTGGGCTCCTAATTCTTGAATAACATCAACCAATAAAACTTGTTCCTCTTTATCGCCTTCTTGATAAACAACAGCACTTAAACCTTCATTCTCTCCTGTCAAAGGGCCATTTTTAGCTGGTGTAGTTGACGATAACCATCGCTCATCAATACCACCACGAACACCTCCTAAAACATAATAATCATCTGGATGTAATTTGATTCTACGACCTGGTACACAAAAAGAACGAGGAACCCAAGTAGGTGCTAATCTCAATATACCCTTTCCTTGCTCTAGCGCTTTTGCTGCTTTATTTTTCATTTTATTGTAGGCTTATATATGTTGTAAAAATTCTGTTAATTCAATGTTATTTTTTTGTTGATCAAGCACATCCAAAGTAATCTCAAATTTCTTTGTTTCATTAGGTGCCAAAAAGATCAATGATCCATCTTCTCTCGCTGCTTTTTGACCAATTGGTGGATTCGTTCCAGGTTCTACCCCTGTTACATATTCATTCACACCGAAATGTTGCCAATTGGTTAAACTAGGTAAAGAACGTTTATCATATACCATGCGAACTCCCAAGCCTATCTGTGAATTATACAATCCACATACTACTTGATGATTAGCATCTTCTTCTGCATCTATAAATGCCACTTCTTCCCCATTTCCCAAATGAATATCCAATGGATCGGGGCATTTCTTGTAATTGTTTCCTTCTTTAAAAATCAATGGTTCATTGATTCCCTCGAAGCGATACTTCCATTTGCCTTTTGCTACGATATCAGTCCCAGCGTCAATCAATGGCCAACCAAAATTAAAATGGTACAACAACATCAATGGCGCTGACGTATTCCCCTCATTCAACACTTCATCCTGAATGCGAATAAATGCTTCTCCCAATCGACCCGAAATGGTTCTTTTGAGTGTCAGACAAGGTCCAAAAATAACATGTTGACGAATGATGCCTGTAATGCTCATATCCAAATTTCCCGAACGAATGTCTGGTTGAATGATGGAGACAATTTCAGCCATCTGATTACTTATTTTACCATGAACTCCTCGAGTTCCAAATTCATCCTCTTCAGGCCCTCCCACATGATCTAAACCGCAAGTGGTTAAAAGTCCACCCCCAAAAGTACGTAACCAATGAATTCCTTGGTCAGCAAATGGTTGTGGACTCGTAACACCTGCATGGCTTATCCATGCCAAACTTTTTTCTTGGTAAAAAGCCTCGGCTATATCCATTGCCCGATCGAGAACAATTTTATAGCGTAAACCTGAACCTGTATCCATCCAAGCAACTCGGACTCCCTTGCCCGCCCCGTTGTCTAAAACAGAGGTTTCAATTCCTCCGAGTTGCTTGTGATTAGAGATTTTATTTTCCCAAGGATACTTCATTTTTATCTAATTATTTATTATTCAATTATTTAGCAGCTTGTTTGGTGAACATTGCGTTCGTTTCATTACCTCCAGACATCAAATAAGCTGTTAAATCCTTCAATTCCTCCGCATTTAAACTATTGATTAAGCCACCAAGCATTGGAGAAACTCCTGAGTATTTCACAGAAATAACATTTTTCTTCAATACTTTTTCAACTTGATCAGGTGCATAAGGATTTTGTGATACATAGAAAGCAACTTTATCTTGATTAGTAATGCGACCAACGACTGAAGTTCCATTTCTTAACATCAATTGAGAAGCTGCATATTGATCAGATACGGCTTTATTGGGATTAATGATGGCCTCCATGATATCCTTTTTAGAGAAACGAGTTCCCAAATTGGTTAAATCTGGACCTACGTTTCCTCCACCATCAGAACCCATGGCATGGCAATTACGGCAAGTAGTAGCAGCAAACCAAGACTTTCCATTCGCAAAATTACGGTTGGTCAAAGGTTCGTCTAAAATAGCTACAGCTTCATCCAATTTCCAATTTTTACCCGGTCCTTTTGGATAATCAATTTTCACTAAATCATTTCCATTGGCAGTTAATAAATCCGCTCCAGACATTTTATCGTACTTAGCTCTTTGTGACTCAGCAACATTCTTTAAGGCCAACTTACGTGCACGATCGATGAAACCCACATAACTACGTCCACCATTGAAATTAAATCCATTACGGAACCAAGCGAAATAACGATCATGTAAATCAGGAGTCCAATTGTTTTTGGCAGCACTCAACATAGTACCTAAATACGTGGATTGTGCTGGTGGAATTTTTTCCAACATACGGGCAATGTCCGTTCCATATTGAGGATTACGCAAGATTAAATCTGCTGAAGAGGTAGCAGTTTCGACACGGTAAGCCGCAACTGAAGCAGTATCTTTGGTTTCCATCAACTTCAAGGTTCTTGGAATGATACCAGGCGCTTCTAACGTAATTAAGATACGACTCAAAGAACGCGTAAGGTTCATTTGTTTGGCTGGATAAAAAGCATCCAACTTCGAAACAATTGCAGCAGACTGTGAAGCATCTGGCATACCATTACGTAAAATATTCAATTCAAAGGCACGGATGTAATCAATTTGTAATGCCTCATTGAATGACTTGTTATCAATTTTTAATAAAGCAGCATTGATCGCAGCTTTATTCTCAGGCTTGTCTGCACGGATTAAACCAATTAATGCATTTATTGCAGTAACAGGATCTTTTTCACTCAAAGCCTTATCTTTCCAAGTATCTACTGGATTATGCTCCAAAGCCATACGAGCTGCATAACGTACAAAACGATCAGGGTTATTCAATTCAGGCCAAACAGTAGCTACAGCTGCTGGATTTGGACCTTGATGGAACTGCTCCAATTTACGACGTAATTCATTCAAAGGATTAATCGAAGGCGCTGGTGCTTTCGCTACTACCTCTTCTGTACCAGTGTAATACACACGATACATATCTGATTCTAAACGACGACCACCAATCATGAAATACAATGCTCCATCAGGACCTACAACACCATCTGTTAATGGAAGTGGAATACCTGATAAGAATTCTTCTCTGTCTGCAGTATAAGTAGAACCTTGAGGCTTCAACTTAATCAAGTGAGCAATTCCAAAAGTCCAATCGAAAGCCAACAAAGATTTCTTGTATTTAGCTGGAAATTTAGCGTCACGTAGGGATAATAAACTGGTAGGTGAACCTTGACCGATGTTCATTACCGCAGGTAAATTATCCGGTAAAGTAGGAGACCATTTGCTATTTCCTGTTCTCCATCCAAATTCTGAACCAGAAGTTACGTGACAAATACGGGTTGGGCGGTACCAAGGTAAACCGAAATCCCACTCCATGTCAGCATCGTATGCAAATAAATCGCCAGATTCATTGAAAGCAATGTCAAAAGCATTTCGATAACCGGCACTAACTAATTCAAATTTCTTTCCATCTGGATCAAAATTCAACACATATCCACCCGGCGCCATTCGATCATTCGCATGACCTCTAGGATCTTTGATCAATGGGAATAAATTATCTTCATGCCAGTTTTTTGGTAAACGGTAAGCGTCTAAAGTAGGTACATCCACGTGATTACCATTGATCAAAAACAACGATTTTTTATCTGGAGAAAGTATGATTGAGTGAGGTCCATGCTCTCCTTCACCTTTGAATTCTTTCATCAAAGTGATTTTGTCATATTGATCATCTCCATCTAAATCTTGTACACGATACAATCCGCTTCCTCTTGGTGTATAACCTTGAGAAAAACCGTTTCTACCACCTGCAGCAGGTTGTGGATTAGCTGGAGTAGCACGTGCATTTACTAAAACATATAGGCTGTTGAACGCATACAATAAACCGTGAGCGTTTCCAATCCCTAAGGTATCGACACCTTTACCAAATTTCAGTTTTTCAATTTGAGGAGTCACATCCTTAGAACCAATCGCAGGTACTTTTAAACGAAAAAGACCACCATATTGATCAGAAGCGATGATTCTACCTTTGTCATCAAAACACATGGCTACCCAAGAACCTTGCTTGGCATCGGATGGACTGTAGATGTGTTCAATCTTAAATCCAGGTTGCAAACGAATGTTATCTATTTTGGGATTTTTACCCTCTACTTGTGCAGGGCTTACTCGGAAAAGCGAATTGAAATTCGCACTTGCCAAAGCAAAAACCGCCCCAAAAACAACGGCAATTTTTAATACTGTTTTCATTTTCAATTTGTTTACAGGTTTATTTTAATTTTTTTAAACGGATATTTTTGTATTCAACTTTCATCGGTGGTCCAACGTGTACTTGCATTCCTAACCATCCAGATTTTTTTCCATTGACAGCATCTAAGTCAGTGACATCGCTCATCAATACTCCATTCACAAAATGTTGCAAACGATTTCCCTTAGCAATGATGTGAATTTCATTCCAGTCTTCCGACTTAATAAAATCTTTCAGAGAGTCGGCTGTACCTAATGAACCTGTCACCTTACGGGCTGTCCAGTTATTTCGTTGCGAGTATGTTTTCAAATTATTTTTTAATTCAGGATCAGTTTGCTCATTGAGGGTAGAAATTTCACCTCTGTAAGCTAGAGTCGTACGTGCTCTTTCTTCGTAATTTTGACCTGTGTATCGATTAGCACCATCAATGTCTGCTTGATATCCTTTTAAAGCAAACGGCAAGTCGGGAGTTAATTCCTCTGAACGATAATTAACCCCGGTATTTCCAGCTTTTGCTATTTTAAATTCTGCTTTGAATTCAAAATCAGCCGGCTGGTCAGCCCGATAAATAATGAAATGATTTCTTTTAAGAATGGTTTCAGGAGTAATTTCACCCACCAAGCAACCATTTTCCACGCGCCAATAGGCAGGATCTCCATCCCAATTTTTCAAGGATTTACCATCAAAAATTTGTTTGAAACCTTTTTCACTAGATTTCTTAGGATCTTGTGAATTTTTCTGTTTGAAAGAATTTAACGAGAAAAGTAAACAGACAATTCCCAAATAAAATACCAGTTTTTTCATGTTAATAGGTTTAAAGTTAAAATTTAAGTAAAAAAGAATAGAAAAAAAAATTTATCCAAATGTTTAAGATTTCTTTTGTAGAAATACAAAAACTCCCTTTTTATTGGAGATGATCAGATCTTTTTTTCCATCTTTATTCATATCCATAATTTCCGTATGAATGCCTGCTCCTGAATCTTGATCAATTTCATGAGCTATCCATTTCGGGGTTTTACCAAGCAAGGCTTCATACCAAATTAACTTGGCTGCTTCAAATTCACCAGGATCTTTTCCATTGTGCGCCATGTATCTTTTTCCTACCACAAAATCCATGATTTTGTCTTTGGAAAAATCAACAGCCGACAAAGAATGAGTTTGTGAAACTTGTTTGTCAATTAACACTGTTTCTACCTTATTTCCATTGTCACTTAGCAAATGGTACCAAATTCCGAAATCGTGTGCCGATGAAGTGAGCAAATCCATTTGCCCGTCCAAATTCACGTCTTGTATCAAAATTTGTGCAGCATCAAACTGCAAATTCAGAGGATGAAATGCCCAATTTTCTTGTTTAACATCTTTGGGAGATTCCCACCAGCCATCTTTGATGATGACATCCTTACGCCCATCTTTATTTAAATCTCCAAAACCCAGCCCATGGGTATATTTATGGGTACCCAAAGTGGGGTGGCTACTTATTGTATGAGAAATCCAAGTACTGTCATTTTTAATGGATGGGGATTCCAACCAAACTACTTTTTTCCCTTTTGAATCATTGCAAATAATATCCTTTTTGCCATCTAAATTAACATCTTCAAACAAAGGGGATTCATTACCAATGGAATTAGAGAGAAAATGAGATTTCCATAATCCATTTTTATTTTTTGGATTTTCGAACCAATAAACTGCTTCACCAGGCAAACCTATTTTGATGATATCTACCCAGCCATCGGAATTAATATCTTGAGAAAAATTGAGAAAAGAATTACTGTATCCATCATCCACCTTAAAAACATGATCTTTAGGGAATGGTTTTAAACTACGGTCATATCGAATATCCTCGGAATACTGTATTTTATCCCAATTGGGTGCTTTGAACCAAAAAGCACCTGCAATGATGTCTAATTTGCCATCCTTATTGATGTCGGCTACACTTACTCCCTCAGACAAAAATACCTCAGAAACGACTATTTTTTGAAATTGCGTCGACTGAGAAAAAGCCCAATTAGAAAAGGAAGTTGAGGCGAACAGAAACAAAAAATAAGTAATGACAGATTTCATAGTAGATTTAGAATTAAATAGCCGTCCCTACATATTGGAACGGCTATTTTCAATACAAAAAAACAATTATTACTTAATATTTGGATTCAATGCAGCCTCATCAGCTGGCATTGGATAGTATTTCTCAATTACAGTAAATGAGTTACTACGCAAAGTAAAACCTCTTTGATAATAATAAGAGAAAGGATTTGCCTTGATTTCAGCACCATAAGCGGTAATGATTGGCTTAAAGGTGTCCGTACGAACAAGGTCATGCCAACGCTTATTTTCAAAAGCTAATTCAGAGCGACGCTCTCTCATCAATGCATCACGGAAAGCGGCTTGACTATTTGCTGTCGTTTCTGCTAATCCGGCACGTTTACGAATTAAGTTCATAAATGTAGCAGCCTCCGTGGTTTTACCTTGCTCATTCAAAGCTTCTGCTAAGAACAACAATACTTCAGCATAACGATAAATAGGCCAGTTCATTCCATGATTATTATGCAAAGCATGGGTTTTCATGAATTTCTTGATGATTGGATATGTTTTTCCTTCCCACAAAGTAGAAGTACAAGTAATGTATCCGATGGAGGCATTCTTCCGTAAGTCTCCCTCTTCATAAGAAGCGATGATGTTCGGTGTTGGAATATTATTTCCTTCTCCAGTCAAAGGTTGTGGATTAGAAGTACCAGATAATGTTCTTAGTTCTGACTCTAACATAGGGCGTGGCAAGAATTGGTACATAAAATTACCATTGAAACCATTTGCACCTTCTTGAAACTGAGCTTCGAACACACTTTCTGCATTGTTCTTGTTAGCTGTACTAGCAGAGAAAACGTTGTTATAATCGGGAATTAAAGAATAACTTCCTTCTGCCACCACTTCACGCAACAATTTTTCTGCATTGGCCCATTCTTTCTTGATGATGTACAAGTTGGCCAAAACAGTTTTGGCTGCACCTGAAGTGGCACGTCCTGCCTCCTGAGTAGCTTTCGGTCTCAAAGATGCTGCCGCTCCAGTTAAATCACCAATGATGATTTTCTCTAAATCTGCTGCAGTTCCAAGTTTCGCAGCAGCTGCCTCACGAGTAGTTACCGGAGTTAACTGCAAAGGTGCTTTATTGAAATAGCGGTACAACTCAAAATAAGCGAATCCTCTCATGAATTGAGCTTGACCCTTCAAGTTGGCTTTAACAGTGGCATCAAAATCAGCTTTGTCAATCAAAGCCAAAATTTGATTTGCTCTTGCAATAATCAAATAATCTTGGCGATATTGATTCAAAACGTGCGTGTTGGTTGTTAAACCTCCAGCAACTGGAATCGAGAAATCGGCCAAGTCTTCTTGTTGCTCAGTTGCTCCAAAAGCAGTATTACGTGCATAATAAGTATTATCCGAGTGCATTTCAGACAATAACCAAGAACGGTCATTGTAAATCGATCTTAATGGAACGTAACATGCATTGACAGCCTGTTCAAAATCTGATTGAGTTTTGAAGAACGTTACCGAACTCAAACTCGTTTCTGGAGTGATTTCCAAGAAACTCTCTGTGCAACCCGCTAAACCTAGGGCTAACAAACAGCTTAATATGATTTTATTTTTCATTGTTTTTATCTAAAAATGTGATA
>JBILRJ010000259.1:0-4515 GCA_044372695.1 Spirosomataceae bacterium | reverse complement strand
TATCATAAAATTATTCGATGAAAAATCAACTTAAACTAACAGTTCTATTTACTTTAATAATTACACTAAAGTTAGCGGCTCAAGATATAATCACAAAAAAAAATGGTGACGACGTCAAATCAAAAGTTATTGAAATTACATTTACCGAAATAAAATACAAACGATTTGATAATTTAGAAGGGCCAATATTCACATTACCCAAGTCAGAAATCTTAATTATTAGGTACGAAAATGGTTCAAAAGATATTTTCAATCAAGAAAAATCAGATAGCCAACAAAATTCTTTAGCCTCATCAACACAAAACTCAACAAATAAGGAAACAGTTACAGCACCATCAGTATCCCAAAACGCTTCTTCCCAAGAAGTCGCATCTTCAACACAAACAATTACTTTAGACGACTACAATTTAGGGAAAATCGATGCAAAACGATACTACCGTGGTTATACGCCCGCCGGAACAGGCACGTTGGCTACAGGATTAGTAGCAGGATCGATTTTATCACTAATTCCAGCATTATTAACAACATCTACATCCCCTGAAGATGGTAATCTTAATTATCCAGATTACAAAAAAATGAATAACATAGACTACAGAAACGGCTATACTCAAGAAGCATTTCGTATAAAAAAATCAAAAGTCTGGAATAATTGGGCGATTGGCCTTGGAATAAATGTTGTTGCCTATTTTATCTACACTAGATTATAAAAGCATTTTTAACAAAAAAAAGATTCAATCAACGGATTATGAAAATCATCAAACTAATTATACTTATTTGTTTTGTACCATTCGTTTCATTCGCCCAAGATGTAATTACCACTAAAAAAGGAGAAGATATTAATGCAAAAATTCTAGAGGTATCATTAAGTTCTATCAAATACAAAAAGTTTGACAATTTGAATGGTCCAATTTATAACATTCTAATAACAGATATTTTACTAGTTAGGTATCAGAATGGTACGAAAGATTTGTTTGGAAATCTAAAAGAATCAAAACCAATAATAACAAATGAGTCTCAAAATGGGTCAAAAGAGGTTTTAAGAAGTAATTCACCAATTACTAAACCGAACGAAACAATCCCTGCCATTAAAGAACCCGTGAAGGTATCTGCTGAAATAAACCAGCAGAAAACTGAAATTAAAAAAGAACCCGCAACACAAACTTCCTCGGCAGTAAAAGAAGAAAAAAAACTCTCTAAGAATGAAATAGCAAATGAAACAATAGTGAAAATTGAGACGCCAATAATGATCCAACCTATTTTATCAAAAGAATATGCAACAATTCAGAAAAGGAAAACATTTTGGTTGATAACATCTATATTATTTTCTAGTGTCGGAACATATTCTATTATTCAAAGTAATAGTCTTTACAACGAATATAAATTGGCTAGATCAAATGCAGGTTTACTTAGAGAACAAGTTGAAACTTTAAGCACCTTGACGCCTGTAGCATTTGGTCTATCAGGAATCTCAATGATCGGCTTTATTGTTCAACACAAAAAACAATCTAAAGTTGTAAAATTCAGTGTGCAACCTAACGATAAATCTATATCAGGTGCCAATATGTCTATCAAATATACATTTTAACAAAATGAATCGAAAATCAATACTAATTCTTCTATTATTCATAACTACATTATTCTTTAATTGTGAAAAAAAAATTTGGGAAAACCCCTATGACACACAAGCTCCTAAAGAACTATTTACTCCGAATAATTTTGTAGCCAAGCAAGTAGGAAATAAAATAAATTTAACTTGGGCGCAAACTAATAACAACATATCCAATTATAATTTGGAAAGAAAGGTTGACAATGCAAGCTTCATCAAAGTAGCTACTGTTACATCAGGTTTACTTTCGTATGTTGACAATGTCCAAGCAAATGGGAAAGTGCACGAATATAGATTAACCGCTATAGCAGGCGAAAATTACAGCAATTCTGCAATAACTAACATAACACCCATTGGTGCTCCTAATATCATTTCAACGAATATTAATAGCAAAACATTTTCAACCATCAATTTTACATCAACTGTTTCTGATGAGGGCTCGGCCATTACCTCAAAAGGCGTTTGTTGGAGCACAAACTCAAACCCCACTACTGCAAATTCAAAAACATCAGATGGCCTAGGGAATTCCAGCTTTAATTCCATTATTTCAAATCTAAATTCAAATGTCAAATACTTCTTTAGACCCTATGCTATTAATGCAGTAGGTACAAGTTATGGCCCGGAACAATCCATCAATTTAGTTTTGAACAAACCTGGACCAACAGCCACAGATGGTAGCGGAAACAATTATAACTCAGTTCAAATTGGTGATCAAACTTGGCTATCCAAAAATTTAATTACAACAAAATATCAAAATGGTCAGAGTATTCCATTGGTAACAGATAATTCAATTTGGTCTAATCAAAAAACTGGAGCGTATTGTAACTTTTTCAATCGAGATGATATAGGTAAAATCTATGGGCATTTGTATAATCATTTTGCAGTTCTCGATTCAAGAAATATTTGTCCAACGGGATGGCATATTCCTAACAAGACAGAGGCTGATGATCTGATTTCATATTTAGGAGGACCAACATCTGCTGCAATAAAACTTAAAGAAGTAGGAAATACTTACTGGATAACTGCAAATGGTGACAATTCAAGTGGTTTTTCAGCCAGAGCGGGTAGTTGGAGGTCACAAGAAGGTATTTTTTACTATTCAATAGGAACTGGAGGTGCTAATTTTTGGACAAGTTCAAAAAAAGACAATCAATATCCTTGGTTTTTTACTTTAAACTCCGAAACCACTGCTACAACAACTACGGATTGGCATTTTCAGTCAGCCGCAGGAGGAAGCATTAGATGTTTAAAAAACTAATTCTTTAAAATGAATACTTACCTCCAAAATATAGTAAGCAGAATAAAGGTTTTTAGCAGTCAATTAGATAAAAAAGAACTTTTTGTCGATAAACTTTTTCATTTAGTTCAGGAAAATAATGAAGTTCATCAATATACCTTTCTTAGAAATGGAAAATTGATATTGTCTATAGATGGAAAAGTTATACCTAATGCTAGTTGGGAATTATTAATTACTGGGCAGCTACTCATAAATAGAGGTAAAGATTTAATTACTTTAGATTTTGATTTTTTACATCCCGAAATACTTATTTTGAAAATGGGTGGAACATCACACATGCCCTTTATCATTTACAATAAAAGTGTAATTGAGGATGGAAATGTGATTGCATTTTTGCAAAAATTTGAAGCAAAAAAAACAGGGCAAAAAATCTTCCGAATGGATACGATTTTATTATCGGAGCCAGAAATAAACAAGGAAGTAATTCTTGATGAAAATGGAAAGCCATTTAATGGAGAATTATGTTCTGAACCGGATTCTATCGGACATAAGGATGTTTTAATTGTTGAAAATGGAAAAACCATTGAACGATATTTTGACAAAGAATTTTATGATAATGGCATACAATTTATTGTTAGATCCACAAACAAAACTCATATTCAAATAGGAGATGTTATTTTTAATTCCGAATCAATTTTAGAAAAAATAAACAAAGGCGAAATTGACAAACAAAGATTTTTATACGCGTCAATTCACTACTACTTTAACGAAAACTTTGAAGTAAGTGAAATAAAAGATCCTGAACAAGGGTGGAGAATAGCTTTCGTAATCATTTTGTGGGCAATAGTTGTAGCTTTTATTGTAGTATTAATTCGTAAATAATTTATTTTTTTGAACTACAAGTTCAATTCATATCCTACACTCGGAAGAGCCATGCGTGAGTATTAAATTCCAATCTACTCTCTTCCCGTTTCCTCTCTTCTCTCTTCTCTCTCCCTCAGTCCAAATCAATCACCACTCCTGCACTCATGGGGTGGGCGACACAAGTAAGAATATAACCTTTATTGATTTCATTGGGTGTTAAGCCATCTTCTTCGTCCATGATCACCTTACCGCTTTTGCATAGACCTAGGCAGGCGGTGCACATACCCGCTTGACAAGAATAGGGAATATCCAAATCGGATTCCAGGGCGGCCTCTAAAATAGTTTCGCTGGGTTTAACTACCAATTTATGCTCTTTTCCTTCGTAAATCAAAGTGATCTCTTGTTCTTGCAAGCTGCCATCCTCCTCTGCTTCTTCCACCGCTTCCGAAACCGTTGAAACAAATAATTCTTTGTGAATTTGCTCCGCTGGCACATCAAACATGCCCAAAGATGACTGAACGTCCTTCATCATCCCTTCCGGTCCGCACATGTAATAAATGGCACTTGGGATATGAATACCTAATTCTTGTTTCAAATAATACACAATGGACGCCTGATTAATTCGTCCTTTCAAGCCTGGCCAATTGGCAGCAGGTTGAGAAATTACATGTAATACCGTAAATCTTCCTGCAAATTGTTTCTCTAATTGATCTAAAACCGACTTGAAAATAATTTGATTTTCATTTCTAGATCCGTAAATCAATTGAATCTTCGATTGTGGTTCAGCTTTCAACAAAGTTTTAATCAT
>JBILRJ010000258.1:0-4522 GCA_044372695.1 Spirosomataceae bacterium | reverse complement strand
GGATGAGTAAAATGGATTTTTTTTTCAAATAACTTGCCATTCCCAAGATTCTGATGTAGTATTGCATTACGTTTTAAAATCGTAAACGTTTCTATCCATAAGCAGATTCCATTATCCTTGTTTAGCTAGTTCATAATCAAAATTCTAAGTTTTTGAGAATTCCCCTAAAATAAGGTTTCAGTTAGCTGTTTATTCAATTTTTGATTCATCATTTCCCCATTTTATGGAAGATAAACCGATTAGGAAAGTAAAAAAAGTACAAGAAGATTTGCCCTCAGTAGAAAGACCTAAACGTCAAAGAATTAAAAGATCATCAGAAGATGAGACTAATTCCCCGACTGTTGAAAACATTCAGGAGCCAACACAAATTCCAGCAGCAGAAGTTTCAGCGGAGATTTCCGCGGAAGACACTTCCGTTGAAGAACCCATTGAATACGAGCCTATCATCCCACCAGATGATTTCATGGTAGATACCTCATTCATCACCGGTGACGATAACTCGAATAATCATGTGGTGGATGTAAGCAAATTGCCTAAAGATGAGCCATCTGTTGCACCATCCAATCATTTCAAAAAGAATAATTACAATCACATCATCAAAGAATTGGATGGTTTGATTGAGAACGACGGCGTTTTGGAAATCATGCAAGATGGTGGATATGGTTTTATGCGCTCATCTGATTACAATTATTTAGCATCTCCCGATGATATTTACGTTTCACCTTCGCAAATCAAGATGTTTGGTTTAAAAACTGGTGATACCATCAAGGGAACTATTCGCCCACCTAAAGAGGGTGAAAAATATTTTGCCCTATTGAAAATTGAATCTGTTAATGGAAAAACAACGGATGAAATACGTGATCGTATCAATTTTGAATACTTGACCCCATTGTTCCCAGAGGAGAAATTGAATTTATCAACGAACGCGGATAACTATTCGACTCGGATTTTGGATTTATTTGCTCCGATTGGTAAGGGTCAACGTGGTATGATTGTTGCCCAGCCCAAAACAGGTAAAACAGTTTTATTGAAAGACATTGCTAATGCCATTTCTCGGAATCACCCTGAAGTTTATTTGATCATCTTATTGATTGATGAGCGTCCAGAGGAGGTAACTGATATGCAAAGAAGTGTTCGTGCAGAAGTAATATCTTCTACTTTTGACGAACAAGCGGAACGACATGTGAAAGTGGCGAGTATTGTGTTGGAAAAAGCCAAAAGAATGGTTGAATGTGGTCACGATGTGGTGATATTGTTGGATTCTATCACTCGTTTGGCAAGAGCTTACAATACCGTTGTACCTTCTTCAGGTAAGATTTTATCGGGAGGTGTGGATGCAAATGCACTACATAAGCCGAAAAGATTCTTTGGTGCTGCCAGAAATGTTGAAAATGGAGGTTCTTTGACAATTATTGCAACAGCCTTGATTGAAACAGGTTCTAAAATGGATGAAGTAATCTTTGAAGAATTCAAAGGAACTGGTAACATGGAACTTCAGTTGGATCGTAAATTAGCCAATCGAAGAATTTATCCATCCATTGATGTGACTGCATCCGGTACTAGAAGAGAAGATTTATTGATGGATCCAGCTGTGTTACAACGAGTATGGATATTGCGTAAGCACATGTCTGACATGAATTCGGTAGAAGCAATGGAATTCTTACAGCAACAAATGAAAGGTACGCGAAGTAACGAGGAGTTTTTGGTATCTATGAACAGATAGTTGAATTATGAATTACGAGTTATGAATTATGAGATAAGTTTTTTCATAATTCATAATTCATAACTCGTAATTCTTTAAACTGACATTATATCTTTTTCTTTGTCGCCAAAGATGGAATCTATTTTTTGTATGAATGCATCTGTAATTTTTTGGATGCGATCTTCACTCATTTTAATGGCATCTTCGGAAACACCTTCTCCTTTTAATTTTTTGATGCTATTATTTGCGTCTTGACGCGCATTGCGTATATTGATTTTAGCGGTTTCAATTTCTTGCTTCACTCGCTTAACTAAATCACGTCTTCTTTCCTCTGTTAATGGTGGAATGTTCAATCGAATAGTATCTCCGTCATTCATCGGATTCAATCCCAAATTCGAATTACGGATGGATTTTTCAATTTCACCAAAAATACCTTTTTCAAAAGGCTTGATAGCGATGGTCCTAGCATCTGGCGTAGTAATAGATGCGGCTCCTGTGATCGGAGTCATCATACCATAATATTCAATCATTAAGCCATCCAGCATACTTGTGCTTGCTTTGCCTGCTCGTATTTTGGATAATTCAATGTTTAAGTGTTTGATTGCGCCATCCATGGTCTCTTGACCTGCCGCAACATAAAATTCTAACTCTTCCATTTTTAAAAATCAATTAAAAATTAATGTACCTACATCTTCGCCTGAAACAAGTGCAGCAAGATTCCCGATTTTGTTCATGTCAAAAACAATGATGGGAACTTTATTTTCTTGGCATAAAGTAAATGCCGTTGTATCCATTATTTTTAGGCCTTTTTGAATCGCTTCTCCAAAACTTAAATGCGTATATCTGGTAGCAGTCGGATCTTTTTCTGGATCAGCCGTGTATACTCCATCCACTCGTGTTCCTTTTAATACCACATCTGCTTCAATTTCTATGGCTCTCAGGGAAGCGGTGGAGTCAGTCGTAAAATAAGGGTTGCCCGTTCCTGCACCAAAAATAACAATTCTCCCTTTCTCTAAATGGCGCATGGCTCTTCTTCTAATGAAAGGCTCACAAACGGATTCCATTTTTAAGGCTGTCATCATTCGAGTGTATAATCCGTGTTTCTCCAGAGAGGCCTGTACAGCCATTCCGTTAATTACGGTAGCCAACATACCCATGTAATCTCCTTGTACTCTGTCGATGCCGGCTTTCGCCGCAGCAGCACCCCTGAAAATATTTCCACCACCGATAACAATGGCAACTTCCACTCCTAAATCATGCACTTTTTTAATTTCAGCGGCATATTGATCTAAAATATTGGGGTCGATAACCTCAGAATCTGTGGATAAAGATTCTCCTGATAATTTTAGAAGAATGCGTTTGTATTTAGGATCTTTCATTTAAAGTGTAATTGGGAAAAAATTCGTGCTGCAAATTTAGAAAATTATTTGAGTATATATGCGCTAAGAAGCGGAAGATTGGATGATCTATTTTTTGATTAATTACCAAAACTTGAAACTCACAACTACTTTGTGGTAAATAATTTCCACCATGGCATGTGCGGATAAGCGTGATGTTCAAAGTGGTAACCAAAAAAATAACAAGAGACAAATGCCCAAATATGATTTTTAGCCTGACTTCTGGATTGATGTATGTTTTCTTTGTCATGCACACCTCTATGTGGTAGATAGGTGCCAAAATAGAATAATTGTAAGGTGCTAAGCACGGCGGGTAATTCCCAAAATAAAATCAGGTTTTCCATTGGAAACCAAATTTTTAATATGTTATAGGTAATGGCCATTGCCAATATTTGCGTCCAGTGAACATACTGAAATATGAATTTGAACCACCATAAAATGAAATTACCTTGATGTACGTCAGGATCTTTTTCCGTGTTGACATGGGCATGGTGCAAATGATGTTTTTTGGTGAGTAGACCATAATTATTAAAGGCAAAAAGTATCGTGCAAATTCGTCCAATCCATTGATTGACTTTTGGGTATTCTTTGCAAACCACTCCATGAATGGAATCATGTGAAGTGATGAATAAACCCGTGTACAAATGGGTTTGTATTAAAATGGCTAAGTAAATCCATGGATCATTGTATTCGATGTTTTGATTTATCCAAAAGCTAACATGAAAAAACCAGCATGCGATGATGACCATCGAAATGATTATCCCTAAATTTTTCTGAATAAAATGCATGAATTGATTTTTAGAGTTACAGAATAATTGTTTTAAATTTGATTGATCTTAATCATAACCTCAAAAATATGAAATTTGTTCTATTAAGTGCGCTTGCTTGTTGTTTAACTTTTCTAATTTCTGTTCAAAAATTAAATGCACAAACGACCTATTGTAACCCCATGAATTTGGATTATGGTTTTACACCTATTCCTAATTTTTCTGAGCAAGGTCGGCACCGAGCCACGGCAGATCCCGTTATTTCGTATTTTAAAGGCAAATATTATTTGTTTTCGACCAATCAATGGGGATATTGGTGGAGTGATGATATGCTGAAGTGGAATTTTATTTCACGGAGGTTTTTACAACCTTATCACAAAGTATATGATGAGTTGTGTGCGCCTGCTACGCTTACCTTAGGAGATAGTTTACTGGTCATTGGTTCTACTTATGCGAAAGACTTTACTTTGTGGTACAGTCAAAACCCACAAAAAGATACTTGGAAAGAAGCGGTACATGCATTTACTGCAGGTGCTTGGGATCCCGCTTTTTTTCTTGATGATGATAATCGGCTGTATTTATACCATGGTTCCAGCAATTTTTATCCCATGTATGGTCAAGAATTGGATCGAAAAACGCTTCAGCCAATTGGAGAA
>JBILRJ010000036.1:0-16832 GCA_044372695.1 Spirosomataceae bacterium | reverse complement strand
TTCTCAAATGAATATTTCAATGAAACCGCCACATTCGATTTTTCATCCATCAAAACAATGTTGTCTTGTACCGTGCTTCTTTTCACTTTGGAAGTAAAACCCAATTTAATGATTGGATTAAGTGAAATATTGTTGAAACTCGTAAGATCTTTTTGAGAATCTATTTGTGTATATTGATTTACAAAAATTTCTTTATCATTTGGAGCGACAGTTTGATTTTTACAAGCGGCAAAAACAATCAAAAAACTGAATAGTAAATAAAATAGATTGGATTTCATTGAGCGGATATAAAATTTAGCCCCAAATTACATTGGGGCTAAAAATTGAATTAAATATTTAGAAAACTAACGACCAGCGCTTTCAATTTTGTAAAGAGCACTAATTTCTCCTACAGATAAAGCTTTGTTATAAACTCTGATTTCGTCCAACAATCCAGTCATAGGTACTTGCCATGACTCTGATGTGCCACCTGTTACGTTGGTTCCCCAAGCTCCGATAACCGGTTTAGTTGGTGTAGAGAATGCCAAGGCACCTAATTTTCCACCATCACGAATTTCCCACTCTGGATTAGACACTTTTGTTCCATTCACATAAATCAAATAACCTGCAGAAGTAGCATCGTAAGTCATTACTAAATGGAAAAACTTACTATTTCCTGCTACTTTATTCGCTTGAACTCCTCCTTTTGAAGGCTCATTACGCGTATCTTGCCAAGAATCATTTCCTCCCTTTTTAGTTACTAATAAACCTTTTACAACCAAAGTATCAATAGTGGATTTTTTCCAACCTGTTTCAGCCATTAAGTTCAAATTACCAGCCCATTCATTTGGACGAGTTAATGAGAAAAAGCAAGAAGGCGTAGTTCCGTTATTGCTTACTTGTACCCAAGTACTGATAGTTGCACTAGGTAATGAGGATAATCCAGCGATTGCATCATACGACAAATAACCATTCGCTAAACTCAAAGCTTTACCCTTGATACCCTTTACATACGTTGCACCTTTTGTGCCAACTGGAGAAGCACCCGATTTAGTTTCTTTTCCATTGTCTTCAAAGCCCCAGTGAGCGACCAAGTTCGTAGCAGCTACTTCATTTGCATTGTTGTAACCATCAATAGCTGGTAAAGTTGCTTCCTCTTTTTTACAAGAAGACAAAATGCTACCTGCGGCAACCATGCCAGCAAGTACGCCTAAAGTAATTTTTCTCATTTGCATTTGTTAGAAATTATAGTTGTTAAATTAAATTGTTTGTGATATGTTTATTTTTAATATCCATTATTTTGAGTAAGCTTTCCGCCGCTTAGTGCGATTTGTAAGGCAGGAATTGGGATTAATTCATTGACCCCTGCCTTAAAATTTTTGCCAGATGCCTGCATGATTTTTGCCGCTCTTCCTGTTCGAACAAGATCAAAAAAACGATCATGCTCCATGGCCAATTCGATTCTTCTTTCTTGCCAAATAGCTTCTTTCACAGCATCCTTTGCAGCGGCTTTTGTAGCTGTTAATCCAGCTCTCTGACGAATTCGATTCAACTGTGTAATAGCCAATGAGGTATTACCTATTTCATTAGCTGCTTCCGCATTGATTAACAATACATCTGCGAAACGAAGAATATGCACATTTTTTTGCTTCATATCTCGATTGCCTAACCAGCCTTCCACTTGTGGATTCTCACTATGGTACGCTTTGTAATTGTATCTTGAATTTTCCACGGAATCCGCACTTGGAATCCTAAATCCATCGAACAAGGTAGTTCCTTTGTATTTTCCAGAATTATCAATAAAAATGATCGTTGCATTTTTTCTTACATCACTTTCCTCATAAGCTTTCGCTAAATTTTCCGAAGGCGTACAAAATCCCCAACCCAAATCTGTCCAACCGCCTTTCCCCCCAACCCTTGGCCCTTGAAACATGGAATAAGCATTGATTCCAAAATCTGAATTATTGAAAACGCCTGTTTGAATTTCAAAAATAGACTCAGAACTATTGTTGCCTTTTTCTCTCCAAATTTGTGCATAATCATTTATCAAAGCATATTGTCCCGACTCGATCACCGACTTACTTAAATCAAAAGCTTTTTGCCAATCTTTGCGATACATATAAACCTTCGCTAACAAGGCTTGTGCAGCTCCTTTATTAATTCTAGACACTTGTGTCTGACTTTTAATTGGCAAGTTGGTTGCTCCCTCTGTTAAATCTTGTACAATAATTTGGTAAATATCATCCACCGATGCTCTGGTTTGAAAAACAGGATCTGTATTGGCATCACTTGCGCTATTTGGAACTCGTATGATTTTTGGACAAGCCCCATACAAACGAACCAAATTGAAATAATAATAAGCCCGAATAAACTTTACTTCTCCAGCCAAGGTCTTTTTTACGGTTTCACTTAGATTGGATTTATCAATCGCCACCAAAGCTTGATTCACCTTGGCAATTCCATTGTAATGGCCTGCCCACAAAGATTGAACAAACACATTGGTTGGTGTCAATGTGAAATCATCCATTTGACCCACCGTTCCCGCCTGATCACTTGCGGTACTTCCTTTGTCGGCATCATCCGACATAATGTTAGTAACTGAAACAAAAGCCAAACCATGAGCATCTCCTTCAGAGCCGAATGCCTCGCCCAATAACAGCGAGTTGTAAGCTCCTACTACCAAATTTTGTGCATAATTGGGATCTGAGTCTGCGGTTGGTTTTGCTTGCAAAGGAATTTCTAGGTAATCGCTTGAACAAGCTAACATTCCTCCTAAGCCAATGAAAAATAAGACCGAATAAATGATGTTTTTATACATAATTGTTGAATTAAAATCCCACGTTTAAGCCAATCGTTAATGTTTTCGTTATAGGATATGCATTTAACTCAATCCCTGCGGCAGTTGGTGAGTCCGATGAAAGTTCAGGGGTAAATCCAGAAAACTTTTTGAGCGTAAATAAATTTTGTCCACTGATGAAAACTCTTGCATTGGCAACTTTCATTTTAGAAAGTAGTGTGCTAGGTAAATTATAGGTCAATGAAATATTATTCAAACGAATGAAATCTCCCGACTCAATAAAATACGTGGAAGCCGGCAAAAATCCAGCGTTAGCCGCTGGCTCAGTTTGAATTCCACTTCCCCTGCTCCATCTTCCATAAGCCATGGATTTTTCAACATTGTCCAAGGCTCCTTGGCGGAAGGCTCTTTTCCCATTGTAAATCTTGTTTCCCACATTCCCGATGGCATCAACGCTAAAATCAAAATTTTTGTAGGATAAGCCTACATTAAATCCAAAATAAGCCGCTGGTTGATAAGACCCAGCAAACACACGATCAGAGTCATCAATCTTGCCATCTCGATTCACGTCTTCATATTTAAAACTTCCAGGCGCTGCACTGGGCTGAATGACATTGCCCCCTTTGTCTTTGTAGTCTGCGATTTCAGCATCATTTTGAAAAACACCTAGGACATTTAAGACATAGAAACTCCCCACGGGTTGACCATTATCCGTTCTTGTCGTATAAAACTGTGCTGCGCCTATACCACCGTCTAGTATAGGTTGACCACCATTTAGACCAATGACGGAATTTTTATTCAAGGTGGCATTCGCTCCTACACGAATGGAAATGTCTTTTGAAAGAGTATTTCGATAGTTTAACATACCTTCAATGCCGGAATTCTGGATAGATGCCGCATTGGTTAATACCACTCCATCTTTATCCCCGACCACTGAGGGAACTTTTACGTTAATCAATAAATCCTTTGCGATTTTATTATAGTATCCAAATTCCCCTTGTAATTTTCCTTTAAACATAGAAAACTCAATTCCAAAATCAATCTCCTCGGTAGTTTCCCATTTTAAATTTGGATCTTTGATTTGTGTTATGGCAGAACCTAAGGTAGCCACACCACCCCCAAATGGATAAGCCAAATTAGGTTCCACAGTTACTATATAAGCATCCGATGGAATGCGGTCATTACCCACTAATCCCCAACTTGTTCTTAATTTTAATGTCTCGAAAAGTGGCAAATCAGCCATAAATGGCTCATTGCTAATTACCCAACCTAATCCGAGCGATGGAAAATAGCCCCATCTATTCGCTTTCGCGAAATTAGAACTACCGTCTGCACGCATCGTTGCGGTTAATAAATACTTATCATTAAAGTTGTAATTCATTCTAGAAATATAGGCCTGTCTTCTCCACATATCCCCGTCTCCATAGTTGGTAGATGTATTGGCATTTCCTGTATTTAAATACCAAAGGTTTTGAGAGGCAGGAACATCTCTTCTGAATGCACCGAACCGATTGGATTTAAACTCTTCCGAGGTAGTACCCACCAAAACAGTTAAGTTATGCTCCTCCCATTTTTTATTAAAGGTCAACGTATTGTCCCAAACTGTCCTGAATGAACTCGCTTGAAACACGGACAAATTACTGTTTGGGTTACGTTGATTTCCACCAGCATCTAAAAAGAAGGTATTGTCATTGGCAAACTTATTGTTGTATGTTCTGCCGCTATTATTTACATAATCTCCACCTAGGTTAGAGCGAAAGGTTAGGTATTCTAAAATTTTATAATTGATGAATGCAGATGCTTGTAAACGATGCGACTTAACTTGATCATCATTGTTATTGATATCTAAAATGGGATTTCCGACATTTTGGAATAAAGAGGTATTCCCATATCTGCCGTCTCTAAAACCTTCAATGATGGGTGCCGCGCGATAGGCATTGTTGTATGCTGAACCTAAATTGACATTTTGATCCGTGGAATTGTTATAAGAAGCATTGAATCCAAAACTAAACTTCTCATTCCAGCGGTATTCTTGATTAAATCTAGCCGTTAATCTCTCAAAATGGTTCTTAATCACAATTCCTTCGTCCGCCAAATAACTCAAACTCAAATAATTGGAAATTTTCTCATTCCCACCTGAAATCGACAAATTGTGATTCTGCATAAATGCGGTTCTAAGAATCTTGCTGTACCAATCAGTTGAAATGCCTTCCGCCGGAGGAACTTGAATACCAATGGCAGATATGTAATTATTATATTCAGCAGAATTGGCCATTTCAACCAAATTGGAAGCCTGACGCAGTCCACTCATGCCGCTGTAATTCACTTGTATTCCCGACTTCCCTTTTTTGGTCGTAATAATGATCACACCATTGGCGCCTCTAGATCCATAAATAGCAGTGGATGAAGCGTCTTTCAAAATATCAATGTTGGTGATATCCGACATGCTGATATTCGTAATATCGTCCGTCAATACGCCATCAACCACAAATAGGGTAGATGTTCCAGCAAGTGCTGTGCCTACTCCACGAATACGAATGGTTGGAGAAGTACCAGGCTTGCCATTATTAATAATTTGGACTCCAGCTGCCTTTCCCTGAATGGCTTGCGTGGCAGTCATTACAGGTTGCTTAATCAAATCTTCTGCCTTCAAACTTTGTGTCGCTCCAGTAATATCAACTTTTCTTGCCTGCCCGTAACCTACTACTACAACTTGATCGAGCTCCCTATTGGATTGAATTAAGCTAACATTGATTTGGCTTTTACCATTGACAGCGACTTCCTGATTCAAATAACCCACCGCCGAAAATAATAGAATGGCATTATCTTCCACGGTTAATTGAAAATTCCCTTGAACATCAGAAACCGCACCAGAGGAAGAACCTTTGATTCTTACAGAAACTCCAGGAATGCCTGAGCCATCTGCTTTATCAATGACTTTCCCCTTTACGGACACTTTCGCCTCAACAATAAAAGAGAATAGCAAAAACAAAACAGTGCAATAAAATTTTATTCGTGGATTGTACATAAACAACATAAAATTGATTTTTACCTCTTCAAAGGTAGCTCAACTATTCAAAATATTTTTATAATTTTACTCATCATTACCACATCAAACTATCATTTTTTGTTCAAATATGATAGTTTTAACTCATCATGATAAAAAAATGTATTTATGAAATTGCTAAAGCATCGAATATTTCATTGCATCATCGGTTTATTTTACTTGCTTACTTGTATCTCCGTATTTGGTCAAAAAAAAGATCATGATTCGGCCAATATAGGCCTAGAAGAAATCGTTCATTTCTCGCCAAATTCCTATCGAGCACATCGTCAAAATTGGGACATCGTTCAGGCAAAAAACCATTGGATTTATATCGGCAACTCCAAAGGCATGTTAGAATACGACGGAAATAATTGGCAGGTCTATCAACTTCCCTTCAAACAAATTGTACGTTCGGTAGCAATAGATAAACAAGGGCGAATTTACAGTGGAGGATTAGGGGAAATTGGATTTTGGGATAGGTCAAAAAATGGGAAATTAACGTACCAATCATTTAGTCATTTAATCAGCGATAAAGATTTTCAAAAAGAAGAAGTATGGAACATTTTGGCCTTAAAAGAGCAAATTCTATTCCAATCCTTCGCCTTTATGTACCTCTATGAAAAAGGCAAAATCACTAAAATCAAAACCCCCAGTACCATCCTATTCGCCTTTGAAGTAAACAATAAAATTTATTTAGAGGCGATCGGGAAGGGACTCTATGAAATCGTTGGGAATCAATTGAAATTTATAGCAAATAGTGAATTTCTAGGAAACGCTTCTGTGAATGTTATTTTACCTGGAGCCCATGCACAAGAATTATTGATAGGAACTTCGCAAAAAATGTATCGTTATGATGGGAAGATCTTTACTGACTTTAATGTGAGCTGCAATACATTTTTTAATCAAAATCAACTGAATAAAGGCATCAAACTAGTTAATGGCGACTATGTTTTTGGATCTATTTTGAATGGTTTAATCATCACGGATTCTAATGGCAATATCAAACGACATGTAAATAGAACCAAAGGCTTGCAAGATAATACGGTACTATCTTTGCTTGAGGACAAAGAAAATAACCTTTGGGTGGGATTGGACAAAGGCATTGATTTAATTCGGTTAAACTCCCCGATGAAATTATTCAACGATAGCAATGGGCAATTGGGGAATATTTTTGATGCACAATATTTTAATAATTTCTATTATTTTGCCACGAATCATGGCGTTTTTTATTCCAAAAACAATCAACAGTACACACTCATTCCACAAACTCAGGGGCAAGCATGGAATTTGGAAGTAATTGATAATCAATTGATTTGCGGACATAACAATGGCACTTTCATCATTGAAGGAATTAAGGCCCGACAAATTTCACCGATTACTGGAGGCTGGGCGATTAAAAAGCTGCATTCTATCAATAATACCCTCATCCAAGGAACCTATACCAAACTTTGTGTATATAAATTAAATGCCATGAATCATTGGACTTTCGATGGGACCATAGAAGGATTTTCAGCTCCGGTTCGGCAAATAGAAGAAGACCCAATGGGGAATATTTGGGTAAATACTACCAGTAACGGCATAGCAAAAATTAATATCAATTACCCAAATAAAACGGCAAAAGTAGAAAAGTGGTTTTCACAGAGTGAATTTCAAGGTTTACAAACAACGCTTTCAAAAATAAATGAAAAAATCACCTTGACTTCACCTTTGAACTCCTATCATTATGATGAAGCCAATAAAAAATGGGCGCCAAATCATTTGTTCAAAAAAGAAGAATTTCCTTTAAAGGTATTTCCAATTTCAGAAAATGAATTTTTTGCGAAAAAACAAAATGGATTTTTACAACATTGGGAAAACGGTCAAATAAAGAATACTGCCATTAAATTGAGCGATGAAAACGATGAAATGACCTTGGTCAAGCTGAAAGAGTCGCAATACTTGGTCTCTTATGAAAATGGATTTGGGCTATTTGATTCCAAAAGCAGGTCCAACCAATCAAAAAATATCGAGCCGTACATTAGATCGGTACAAGTAGAATCTGATACGAGTTCAGAATATCATTTTTACGAAGCATCCAAAGCATTGATTCCGCCGTTTCATTATCAACAAAATCATTTACTATTTCACTTGGCCATGCCGAGCTATACCAAAAACAACAAATTCGCTTACTGGCTAGAACCTTATTCGAATGAGTGGTCCAAATTTCAATATTTATCTCAAATTGAATTTGAAAAGCTACCGTTTGGAAAATATACCTTACACATAAAATCAGATTCAAGCCCCAAAGAACAAAGATTTTCATTTGAAATTTCGCCACCTTGGTATTGGAATTTTTGGAGCAAAGCTACTTATTTCCTTCTTTTCTTGCTTATGATCTTAGGTTTCTATGAATTACATAAATATCGATTGAAATTAAAACAAGAGGAAATTCGAAGAGAACTAGAATATAAATTAGTTTTGCAAGAGGAGAAAAATAAGCAGGAAATCATCAAATTGCGAAATGAAAAGTTGGAAAATGATTTAGTTAATAAATCCGAAGAGCTCTCCAATATTGCGCTGTCTCTGATTAAAAGAAGTGAGTCATTGGGTAAAATAAAACAGGATTTGGAACTGATTAAGCCTCTCAATGATTCTAAAAAACACATCTATTCCTCCATTATTAAAGAGATAGAAAGAAATATTTCGGACAATAAAGATTGGAAATTATTTCAAACCAATTTCAATGAGGTACACGAAGTATTCTTCAAAAAATTGATGGAACAATTTCCTCATCTAACGCATGGCGATTTAGGTTTGGCGGCCTATTTAAGGATGAATCTTTCTTCCAAAGAAATTGCACAATTACTGAACATAACCACAAGAAGTGTGGAATTAAAAAGGTATCGACTAAGAAAAAAAATGGCCTTAAATAATCTTTATGGCCTTTCCGAATTTTTTATGAAATTTTAAATTCCTTAGCGTAAAATTTCATTAATGATCTTCAAATGATGATGTGTGTGAACCGCTAAAAAACGACCAGCTATTTGGGCATTGACATGGCCAAAAATCGGATGTTCAAAGTATTTATTCCCCACAACATGCTTCAAATCTTCGGTATTTTCGCGAGCGAATGCTAATCCTTCTATGATACGATCCAAGGATGGCTCTTCCAAAGGGCTCACCAGTTTGGGAGCCTTGACTTTTCCTGCTGGAATGAACCCAAAGGTTAAAACAATCCACTTCGGCATGGAAAACCGGGCCTTGTATTGTCGCGCATCAGAAGACTTGATGCCTTGGATGACTTGATTAATCACCAATAAATTGTGCTCCAAATGCCATCCTACACTCCCTGCGGAAACCTTAAGGTTTTGAGTTTCTCGTTCGGAAAGCAAGCTCTCCATTTCATCTATTTGTTGATTAAGTGTTTTCATTTTAGGCGATTTTAGGTGGAATTAATTTATAAACAACTGGCGTAACTATTCTAGAAAGTAAGGTGGAACTGATCAATCCGCCAATCATGACAATGGCCAAGGGAGAAATCAATGGATTGGTGGAAATTGCGATGGGAATTAAACCCCCTATGGCAGTTAAGGTGGTTAAAATGATGGGCAAAAAGCGCACTTCACCTGATTCCCGTATGGCCTCTTCCAAACTCTTTCCCTCAGCCCTTAATTGATTGGTGAATTCCACCAATAAAATGGTGTTTTTTACCTCAATCCCGGCTAAAGCAATCATTCCTACCGTGGCTACGAAGGAGAGGGTATTGCCTGTAATCAATAAAGCTAAAACGGCTCCTACGATACCTAAAGGGATCACTGAAAGGACAATAATGGTGCTTTTAAAGGTCTTGAATTCCAAAATCAACACCGCAATAAAGATGAAAATCGTTACAATGATGATGCTACCAAATCCGCCAAATGAATCGTTTCTCGACTCCACTTCTCCGCCCATCATAAAACTGTAGCCCCTAGGCAGTTTTATCTTTGCCATTTTATCTTCCACCGTTTTGATCACATCCGCATTTAAATAGCCCTTTTCCACAAAGGAATTAATCGACACCATTCGAGCGGTGTTGTAATGATTGATACTTACCGGGCTAGGTTCCAATTTCAGTTGCGCAATTTGAGAAAGTGGAATGGCTGTTCCTTGTACATTATTAACGAATACGTTGTTAAACACGGTTAAACTAGGTTGATGCTTATCTTCTTTCGAAACCATCAAGTGAAACTCGTTCCCTTCTTTGTCTGAAAAGCTCCCCAATTCAATTCCCGCTACCACCAATCGAACCATTTTATCTACCGAAACCGTGGGGATTCCTAGCATACTTGCCTTGGATTTATCAATGTCCACTTTGATGTCCGATTTGAGGTTTTTCAATGGATTGTTGACATAAATCGTGCCAGGTGTGTTCTCCAGCATTTGCTCCACTTGTTTGGATAAGCTCCGAAGGGTATCAATGTTCGCTCCCAACAAGCGAACTTCCACAGGAGCCACCACAGGAGGTCCCTGCTCAAAATTTTTCACCTCAATTTTTGCGTTGGGGTAATTATTCCAAGTATTTCTTAACTGTTCAATGATCTCCAATTTTCGGTTTATGGAGGTCTCTTTTTTTAGTTGAACAAAAAGTCCGGCATAGTCCGTCCGTTCATTCAATGGAATGGCATTGTAGTAAATTCGCGGATTCCCTTTTCCTACGTTCGAGGTTAGGAATTCTATTTCCTTGATTTTCTTCAATTCCTTTTCTACTTTTTTGGTGATGGAATCTGTGTAAGCCAAGCTAGACTGTGGAGGCGAATAAATATTGACCAAAAATTGCGGTTTCTCTGATGCTGGAAATAAACTAAATCCAATTACCGGAATCAATTGCAAAGAGCCTAAAAAGATGGCAAATGCAATGCTTAAGGTCAACCAAGGCTTTTGTATGGCATAATCAAGCCATTTGGAATAGGTGCCAGAAATGATTTTTTTGAGAATCCGCAAAAATATGTTTCCTTCTTCATGCCCTTCGTGTTTTTTCAAAAATCGACTCGATAAAAATGGAACGACCGTCAGCGATACCAACATAGAGGCCAATATGGAAGAAATAACGGCAATCGGTAGGGAACGAATGAATTCTCCCGACATTTCAGGTAAAAAGACCAATGGCATAAAGGCAATCACCAAAGTGATGGTACAACCCAAAACGGCCTTACCAATTTGCTCGGTGGCTTTCAGTGTGGCGTCTAATTTGGAATATCCATCTCGGATCCACCGCTCAATGTTTTCCACCACTACAATGCTGTCATCAACCAAAAGTCCCAAAGCCACTACAAAACCCACAATGCTCAATTGATTTAAGCTATATCCCATTAAGTTCAAAAGCACGATGCCAATCGACAAGGATAAAGGAATGGAGATCATCACCACCAAAGCCGCTCGATATCCCAAAGGTAAAAGGGTGATGGCCACCAACAGAATCGCGATGAGGAAATCGGTAAACAAACCGTTCAATCGATCATTTACATTGTCTGCTTGATCAAAGTTGACAATTAAATCGATGTTTTTTGGTAAGTTTTTTTTGAATTCTTCCAAAACAGGCAAGTAATTTTGTTGGGTTTTGGAAATGTTTTCACCCGTTTTTTGGGCGGCAGCAATCAAAACACATCGGTTTCCATTGATCCGAGTAATTTGTTTGTCTTTGTCATAATCAAAATACACATGAGCGACATCCTTCAGCAAGACATTTTTGCCGGCATAACTAAATACAACAGTATTTTTTACTTCCTCAATGTTTTGGTAATTGCCGCTGGTTTTGACGTTGAAGGACCGATTATTTTCCACAATGCTTCCGGCAGGAATATTGGCTAATTCACTTTGAATGGCTTGCATGACACGCTCCGGATTCACCTGAATCTGTGCCATTTTTTCCAAATTCAAATCGATTTTTATGAGCTCCTTGGGCAAGCCAAAAATTTCAATATTTTTCAAAGAACGGACCTTTTCCAAGTCATCTTGAAGTCTTTCCGCCACTTCTTTTAATTGCTTTCGGGAAGCATTATTAGAAACCAAGGCCATTTGAAGCACATTCACTGCAGAAGGACCTGCTTTATTTACCTCCAAACGAACAATCTCTTTGGGTAACTGAGCACGTAAATTATTCAGTTCACGAACCAATTCAGAGTGCTTGTCGTCTACATTTACGCCATACTTATACTGGACCTCAAAAACGGCCAATCCATCGCTAATTCGGGTATTGATTTTTTTAATATCCTCTAAACTATTGACTTTCTTTTCAATGGGATCCACAATCAAATCCTCCATGTCCTCCGGACTAGTTCCCGGAAAAACTACAATAATGGGGAATTGCGGGGCATTCATGTCGGGATCTTCCGCCCTGGGCATGTTGAGAATGGTGGTAATTCCCACCACAATGACCATCAAGAAAATGATCAGCGTAAACTGATAATTTTTTACTGCATAGTTCGAGATCTTCATTATTTATTTCGCTGTGGGTGAAATGACTTGAATGGCTGATTGATCGTCTAAATAAGCATTTCCGGAAGTGATCACGTATTTAGCCGTTTCCAAACCCGAAAGAATTTGTATGTGTCCATTGACCAATTGCCCTAGGCGAACTTTTACTTTTTGAGCCGTTTTTAAATCATTGCTAATGAATAAATAACCCTCTTCATCGTCTCCATCCATCAAGGCATCGTAAGGGATTTTCCAGCTCGATTGATTCGTGCTTAAATGAATGCTCGTTTTGCCAAATAACCCTGAGGCCAAATATTTTTTCGGAATTTGAGTCGCACTGATATTAACCCAAAGCGTTCCTGTAACAGGGTCTACCCCTTCCGATTTTTTGAGTACTTTTCCTGAAAACAATTGCTTCGTAAATGTTAAAGATAGGTCTGCCACATCGCCTACTTGGACGCTCGCCCAGTCGCGGTCGCTTAAAGCGACTTTCAAAATCCAATTGGCACTGTTGGCGCCATTGACTTGCAAAATTGGAGAGCCTGGACCCACTACTTGACCATCATTGGCCAATTTTCTTAGCACAAAACCCGACTTGCCTGCTCGAATTTCGGCAAAATCCCGATTAAAAGTCAATTGATTAAATTGTTGTTGAGCAACTTCATAGGCGGTTTTTGAATTTTGAAATTGTTCCAAAGTCGCTACACTATCACGGTATAAATTACCCGCTCTTTGAAAATCCCTTTTCGCTTTTTCCAAGCCGATTTGCGCTTGTTGTACTTGGGATTTTATTTCGGTTAAATTCAAAGTGGCCAATAATTGACCCGCTTTGACAGCATCTCCTTCTTTCACAAATACATGCTGAATGATTCCACCTATTTTGAAACCTAAAAAAGTTTCATCGTCTGTGGAAAATTGTCCCGAGGCTTCAACTTGGGCCTTGACTATGGAGGAGTTTAAGGCTTGAACCGTTACGGGAATGCGGTCTGTATTGGGCGCTGCTTGTGGAACTTTTTTTTCTTGAGAGCAAGATAAAAAAGTCAAACAGCAAAAAATGACCAATAAGTTCGAATAGCTATTTTTCATTGGGATTATTTTAGGGCATTGGGTATGCAGCGATTTCTCTTTCAAATTGTGCGGCAGAAATCAATACTTTTAATCGCGCGTTGTTGACTTGCGTTTGAGCAATTAAAAATTGGGTACGTGCTTCAATGGTTTCTAAGTAGGAGCTGACTCCTTCGGCAAAACCTTTTTGAATCAAATGGTAGTAACTGCTCGCCGAAGCCAATTGTTTTTCGGTAGAGCTTAACTTAATGGCATCACTTTGCAAGGTTTTTTTGGCGGATTCTGCGGCTAAGTTCATTTGTTTACTTGCTTGCTCTGTTTTATTTTGAGCCATTTTTACATCAATTTCTGACTGCGAAATTTTCAGGGTATTCCTTTTTCCCGTGTAAATCGGAACGTCCAATTGTACACCTAGAAAATAATAGGCAGATTTCGAATTCAAATCCCAATTAGTGGATTGAGACCCTAAGTTTAAAAATCCACTTACTTTAGGTGACCAAGCGCTTTGGCTTAATTTTAAGGCATTTTTATTCACGGATTCCAATCCTTTGAGAAGCATCAACTCTTCTCTTCGGTCAATTTCGGGGATGGATGCTAAACTTTTTCGGGCAAAATTTTCAAGCGAGGCATGATTGGGTTGTCCGTTGATGGGTCTTTGAAGATCGACATTCAACAAAAAGTTGAAGTACATTTGGGCCAGAGAACTTTGTTTTTCAGATTCCGTAATCATTGACTGCATTGAAAGCACCTCGCTTTCGCTTCTCACCAAATGAGCAGGTAGCCCTTTTCCATTGTCAATTAATTTTTGAGTAATTTTTTGCGTTTCCAGTGCTCGATTCATGGCACTTTTGTAGATTTCCACAGCTCCTAGTGCTGTTAAATATTGAAAATATGCTGTCTTGATTTGGGCTACTAATTCTCTCTTGTAGGTCGATAAATCGATTTTTTGTAAATCGAATTGTTGTTCTTGAATTTGTTTATTGATCGAAATTTCTTTGTTGTAAATGGGCATGGTTGCGATCATTTTTACATCATAAAAATTTGTAGGTAAAAAATACGCCTCATAATTATTAGATTTGGCGGCGGAACCCACTATGGGGGAACCCATGGGAAGAACTTTGTTCAAAGAGGAATAGATGGGTGCCACAATGTCATCTACAGGAATGGAAATACTTCGACCCCCTTCTCCCGTTTGGTACCCACCTTGAAAGCCTAGGTTGGGGAAATGCATTGTTTTTGCGGTTTTCAACGCATACATGGCCTTTTCGATGGAAAGATTTTTTTGCTGAATGACCAAATTATTTTGAAAAGCCTCTTGAATGTATTTATCCAACAAAAGTTCTTGCCCTTTTGATTCTTGTGCAAAAAAGAAAAATAGTAAAATGGCAGAACACTTAATTAGGTGGTTTTTCATATTACTTTTGATTTTCACGGATTAAACTTTCGATGGTCCAATTCAAAGACTTGATCATCGTTTCATGAATGCTGTCTTTATCCACCAATTTTTCTAAACGCTTTCGAACGTGCAAGGAAATAAGTCCATGCAAGGTACTCCAAAGTGTGATGGATATTAATTCGACATTTTCTCCAGGAATTTTTCCTTGATCGATGCAATCTTGGACAAATTCTTTTAGACGATTAAATACCTTGTTTGCACCTTTCCAATCTGGCAATTTTAAATCCGAATAATGTATCATTGGAGCCTCTTGTATCAACATCAAATCATAGTATTCAGGGAAATTCAATCCAAAAAGAATGTAAAATTCTCCCATTTTTTTCAGTTTTTCGACCGGATCATCAATGTCATTTAAAGTATGAGTAAAATCATGAATCATTTCAAAACCCTGCTCACATAACTCAAATAAGATTTCTTTTTTGTCTTTGAAATATAAATAGATGGTTGTGGGACTGTATTGAATGATTTCAGCAATTTTGCGAATGGAAACATTGTCAAATCCTTCTTCTTTAAACAATTTGATGGAAGCCTCCAAAATAGCCTTTCGGATTTCCAACTTTTGTTTTTCTTTCCTTTCCTGAATTCCCATGATAAAAATTTACATCGCAAATTTAATGAACAGTGTTAACAATTAAAAATCATTTAACTTTGCAAGGATGAAAAAAATGCTACTGACTTCCAATTATTTTCTTAATTCTGCACTAAAGCTTAGAATAGGGATAATAGTTCTTTTTTTTGCCTTGATCGGTCTGCAATTTTCTTGTTCAGCACCCGAAACCCCTAATGCCACACCCACCTATTTTGCTTGGGAGGCCTTTTTGCAAGGAGCCATCCAGGATTTGAAAATCCATCCTAAAATGGTACAAAAAACCATTTTTTTGGGCGATTCCAAAGAAGAGAAGGTTTTCAAAACGATGAATTGGGAGAAAGAATGGGGCGTTTTCATGGAAGCAGATATCAATAAACCTGCTTATAAATTAAGTTACGATGACTTGTCGGAAGACAATCTGATTTGGTACTCCGCTAAAATTGGAGAAAAAGTACATGTGAAAATGTTTAAAATGCACTTGGATTCCGATGGAAAGCCTTTACAAGTGGAAATGGAAATTTCACAATCCAATTTCTTGTATGAAACGCGCAAAAAGCTCAACATGAATATCATGGAAGGTCGCGTACAAACCTATTCCATTGATGGCTATCAAAAAATTCGCTTCCTTTCTCCCACTACCTATAAATTAATGGGGGTCTTGTTGAATTAAACTGCTTCAAACCAACCTAAGCACTCATTTTTAATTTAGTAGCATATGTTCATCAGAGAAGCTCAAATAAAAGACATTCCCAGCCTCAAATTGGTGCGAAATGCCGTTTTAGAAAATACTTTATCTGATCCCAGTCTGATCAGTGATGCAGATTACCAAGCACACATTCTGAACAAGGGCAAAGCGTGGCTATGTGAAATCAAGGATCAAGTCGCAGGTTTTGTCATGGTCGATTTGAGCAAGCACAATGTTTGGGCATTGTTTGTGCATCCCGAACATGAAAAAAAAGGAATAGGTCTTCAATTGCACGATGTGATGCTTGACTGGTATTTTTTACAAACAGATACGCATTTGCGTTTGGGAACGGAGGTCAATACACGTGCAGAAAGCTTTTATCGCAAAGCGGGTTGGAAAGCGATTGGCCATGAGTCAAATGGAGAGATTCTTTTTGAAATGACCTTGCAAGTTTGGCAATCCAAGAGGCGGTAATAGCCACAGCAATTTATCTACCTGCTCAGCTCTTTCTTTTCTATCCAAAAAGTCCGCTAGACAAATACCGATCTCCTCTGTCGCAAATGATGCAAACAATCAAACCACTTTCTAATTCTTGAGCTAATCGTAAGCTGGCTGAAATTCCGCCACCACTGCTCATTCCACCGAAAATACCTTCAACTTTGGCCAATTGGCGCGTGGTTTCAGTGGCTTCTTCTTCGGAAATATCCAGGATTCTGTCCACTCGCTCTGGTTGATAAATTTTAGGACGATAAGCTTCTGGCCAGCGTCTAATTCCGGGTATTT
>JBILRJ010000256.1:0-4568 GCA_044372695.1 Spirosomataceae bacterium | reverse complement strand
GCATTCCCAAAATTCATGATTCCTATGGAAGGATAGTTACCAATTCGTTCATTCCCCAAAGAACCCCATGAAGCCCTAAATTTCAGGAAAGAAACAGCTTCTTGAGATTTCATGAAAGATTCCTCCGTAACCACCCAGCCTGCTGAAATTGATGGAAACATTCCCCAACGGTAATCTGCATTAAAACGCGAAGACCCATCACGGCGGACATTGGCTTGCAACAAATAACGGTCTTTATAACTGTAGGTAATGCGGCCAAAATAAGAGCGATAAGCTGTTTCAAAAGCGCCACCGAAGTTATCCCTGAATGTAGGAGGTCCTTGATTTAGATAAGGATAAGTGTCAAAAAGATATTGGTCGCGAGATGCTCCCATGGATTCTGATTTGGCATAAAAATTTTCATAGCCTAACAAAACCGTAAAATCGTGATCCCCAATTGTTTTCATGTAATTACCCAAAAGCTGGGTCGTTAAATTAACATTTGATGACCTGTTTTCATCCAAACGAGTCGTTAATCCCCCGCTGATTAAGGTAGCCACCAACTGATTCGGATTATCTGAAGCATACGCATCTACTCTTCGATTAAAACGTTTTTGCTTGTTAAAATCAAAAATTGGTGCCAAAATTGCCGTTAACTTTAAGCCTTCAATCGGTTTGATATCTAAGGCTATTCGACCTCCCAATTGATTGAAACTGTTTTCATCTGTTCCACCAAATTTTACTTTGGCATAAACGTTTTCCCCTGCCTTGCCATCCGCAATTCGGCCATCCGCCCAAATGGCAGGAAAAATAGGTGAAGAAATTCTTGCTCGACCAATCGGATCATTAGCAGTAGGGTCAGTCGTGTTGGTTTGTCGAAAATTGATATCTACTGTACCACCAATGTATTTATTAATCGTGAAATCATTGTTGGAACGAAGGAAAATCCGGCCGTAGTCTTTATTATCATAAAAACCTCCAATTTTTTCATAACGTACAGAGGCACTGGACTTAACAAATTTTGAACCTCCAATGATGGTGACTCCATGCGCCTCTCTTGGAGCAATTTTTTTCAACGTCAAGGCCATCCAATCAGTATCCGCATACCGATCAGGATCTGTCAAATGTTTTTGATTGTAATCTTTCAGCAAATCTTGACTAAATGTCGGAAATTTGTTTGCACCATTACCCGCATCGTTCCACCTTAATTCATTAACAAGTTCCATATACCTTTGCGAACGCATGTATTCTGGAAGCTGAGTGGGTGTATCAAATCCATTTTCATAGCTATATTGAATGGAGGCTTGATCATTTTTTGCTCTTTTGGTGGTTATCAAAATAACTCCCGAAGCTGCTCTAGAGCCATAAATGGAAGCAGAGGCCGCATCTTTTAAGACCGTTAGCGATTCGATATCATTGGGATTCACCTGATTAACATCCGCGACAGGTACGCCGTCCACCATCACCAATGGATTTGAATTTCCAATGGTTGTAATGCCTCGAATTCGAATGTTTGCACCACTCATTGAACCATTTCCGCCACTTCGAGTAACCATTACTCCAGACATGGCACCTTGTAAAGCCTGTGATACCTGTGTTTCTTTTCTTTCTTTAAACATATCGGCACCAATCGTTGAAATAGCCCCAGTTAAATCCTTCTTTTTCTGAACACCATAACCCACTACAACAACCTCATCAAGCGCCTTTATGTCTTCTTTTAAGGTGACATTAATGACATCATCTGCAAGTACTTCTTGTGATTGGTATCCAATAAAACTAAAGATTAAGATCGATTTATTGCTAGGTACTGAAATGGTGAACTCACCATTGGCATTTGTACTTGTCCCTCGATTACTTCCCTTCAGGAAAACACTTACTCCCGGTAAAGGCCCCTTATTTTCAAACGCAGAAACTTTACCCTTCACCGGAATTTCAGCCATTGATTGGACAGAACTTGATAAATCACCTGCATGATCTACCTCAGAATCTGCCGAAAAATTAGCTTTTGACTTCAAGACCACATGATTCCCTACCTCAATGTAATCAAAGTTAAGCGGTAACAAGAGTCGATTCAACACGCTGGAAACGCGTTCATTCTTCGCCTCTAAATCCACTTTTTTAAGTCCACGAATCGACTTGGAATTATAAGAAAATTTAATATCTGCATTTTTTTCGATGGCAGTTAATGCATTTTCAAGACTGACATTGTTCAGTTCGAACGTCACCCTAGTATCCAGCCTACTTTGTCCTTTTACGGTGTAGGCCATCACAGTGCTGGTAAATAAAAGCACAATAAATAATTGCATGAGCGACAATTTCACGATGAGAAATAAAAATCGTTGATTAATAAAACCTTTTTGCATACTTTTGATAGTTATGTTAAATACTGTTAGACTGGTATTTTATGACGTTTCTATCGTTCATCTAATGAACCATAGATTTTGAAAAGCGTTTGAAATGTTACAGCATTTCGGCGCTTTTTTTTGTTTCACTCTTGCTTTTTCTTCATGCTAAATATTCTTTTAATTACATCCATTTGAGATTATTTTAATCTGATTACCATTCATTTCATACTTGGTATTATTGCCTAAACTTTCACAAATGATCTTAAGCTTTTCTGGCAAAGGAACATCGGACAAGGAGGTGGTTAAATAGCATTCTTTCAATCTGGCCTCGGGGTATTCAATGTTGATGGAATAAGCTTGTTCAATAGTAGATAAAATTTGAATTACAGGAGTGTCATGAAACTCAAAACTCAATTTTTCGATTGTTTCAAAAGAATCTATCAAAGGCTTATCCGAAATGATATCGGTAATTTTTTCAAAATGTGATTCTTTTCTACTGTATCGAGCAGCCTGATTGGGCAATAATATCATTTCACTCTGTGAATCATCTTTGATTTTTGGATTGGAGCTCACTTTCACCTTTCCAGTTCTGACTAAAACCTCTACCTTGGCTTGATTGGCGTATGCAATCACTCGAAATGAGGTGCCATAAACTTGCGTGACTACCTCATTGGCAAAAACATAAAAAGGCTTTTGGGGATCTTTACTGATTTCAAAAAATGCTTCTCCAGACAGGTACACTTTCCGATCTTTTCCATTGAAGTTTTTCGCGTAGCTTAACTTACTTTTTGCTTGAAGCAAAACCGAACTACCATCTGATAAGGTTATCAATAAAGGTTTTACTGAATTATTAATTTGCTCGATGAGACCATCCGAATCTTGATCAATCAATTCATTGTAAGAAACTTGGTATTCATATCTAGTCAATTGACTCTTGTAAAAAGCCCAACCCAAAAGAGTAAAAAACAACAAAGCAGCTGCGGATTTAAACCAAAAAGAGTGTAGAAAATTTTTCGGAAATTGGATTTGTTTTGATCGCTG
This sequence comes from Spirosomataceae bacterium, assembly GCA_044372695.1. Classification (GTDB taxonomy): domain Bacteria; phylum Bacteroidota; class Bacteroidia; order Cytophagales; family Spirosomataceae; genus Aquirufa. The sequence continues at coordinate 1,203 of JBILRJ010000256.1, read as the reverse complement.
TATTTTCCCCCAAGTTTTTTGAAATGCTTGGTTAATCTCCTTTTTGCTCAAGGATGTTTCTTTTACTTTTGAAGACAATATAAATAATCTGGCTTCCTCAGCTAAAAACGCTCTTTCTGGTGTTTCCAGAATCCAATCTTCCCAAAAATCAGCCTCATCGTTGCTCCTTACCCAAGCCCGGAAAGACTCGTCTGAAAGAAAATCTTCCAATTTGGTATATTTATCCCTTCTGTTCATTTAGAAATTATAGATTTCAACTACAGAGAGGACAAACTTTCCATTTGGTACTCAAATTTTTATATTTTTTTTCAAAAAATTAACATTTTGCCGCTGCACTGAAAAAAAGAAGAATTAAATAGGTCGGGAAATCCTTCCTGATTTGTTGTATTGCCCTAAAAAGGAGATTTTTAGTCGATTGATAATTAATTCCCAGAATTTTTGAGACTTCTTCCACCGAAAGGTTTTGATGATACCGAAGGTAAAGTGCCTCCCTTTGCCTTGCAGGCAAATTATTTAGGTACTTATTTAATTTTTCCATTTTTAACCGTAATTCATCGTCGGCAATCATTTGATCCTCCACAGAAAACTCCAACAGAAAATCCATGGCATCTAATTCTTTTGCCCTAAAAAAAATATGCTCTCTTTGGTGCAGTCGAGCTATTCTCTTTCTTACACTAGATAATAAATAAGCCTTTACTACGGTAACATGACTCAGCTTCGTACGATAATTCCATAAATCAGCAAAAACATCTTGCACGCAATCTTGAACAAGGTCCGAATTGGACATTAAAGTCTTTCCATAATTAACTAGGTTGGAATAATACCTTTCGAAAATCATCGAAAATGCCTCCTCGGAGTTGTTAATCAACTGATTCCACAGCAAGGTGTCTTCCGAACTTTGATTCAAAAATTTGAGGTCTTTATCCAATTAACGATTATTTTGGCTCTTGCAGAGCAATTATTTGACTGCCAATGTAAGTAAAAAAATGAGTAATGAGGCAAATCATATTCATTTTTCTAGACATTCTGAAAAAATTCACTGCCGAAATTATTTAATAATTCCTTCATTATGGCTTAACGAAGCCGCAAAATCGATAAGGTAAATTTGATTCATCAATTTAACGCTGATGAGTCAATCACACAAAACAAGTTACAAGACAATCGTCATTTCCGACTTACACTTGGGAAGTAATGGGGCTAAAG
>JBILRJ010000255.1:0-4582 GCA_044372695.1 Spirosomataceae bacterium | reverse complement strand
GCTAATTTCAATGAATGAACAAAGTAGCTTTTTATACACTTGGGTGTAAACTCAATTTTGCAGAATCAAGTTCCATTGCTCGGTCTTTGGAGCCTTTGGGATTTAGTCGGGTCGATTTCCAAGAAACGCCTGATTTATTCGTGATTAACACCTGCAGCGTAACCGAGCAGGCAGATAAAAAATGCAAAAAAATCGTTCGGGAGGCGAAAAAAATTAACTCTAATTCCATTGTAGTAGTAATAGGTTGTTATGCTCAGTTGAAGCCAACTGAGATTTCGGAAATATTAGGTGTCGATTTAGTTTTGGGTGCCAATGAAAAATTTCAATTGGCGCAAATTTTACCAGAATATTTGAATAAAGAAAAAAGTCAGTTGCCTAAGTTGATCGCTAGTGAAATTCGTCATGACCTCGAATACCATGCCTCTTTTTCTGTCAATGACCGAACCCGGACTTTTTTGAAGGTTCAGGATGGTTGTGATTACCCTTGTTCTTATTGTACGATTCCTTTGGCGAGAGGTCAAAGTAGATCGGATTCCATCGATAAAATTCTTGGTTTAATAACTGAGATTTCTAAAAATGACGTCAAAGAAGTAGTTTTAACAGGCGTTAACATTGGCGATTTTGGAATTCAATCTGGAAAAAGGGAGGAATCGTTTTTCCAATTGATTCAAAGAATTGAATCTGATGCAGAAATAGATCGTTTTAGGATTTCCTCCATTGAGCCCAATTTACTAAGCCATGAGATAATTGATTTTTTAGCGTCTGCCCAAAAATTTGTCCCTCATTTCCATATTCCTTTGCAATCAGGTTCAAATGCAGTTTTGAGATTAATGAAGAGAAGGTATCAAAGGGAATTATATGAATCCAAAGTGGCACAAATCAGAACAATGATTCCAAATGCTTGCATTGGAGTTGATGTGATTGTTGGACATCCTGGTGAAACTGAAGATTTGTTTTTAGAAACTTATTCTTTCTTAACGGATCTAGAAATATCTTATTTGCATGTTTTTAGCTATTCGGAACGCCCCAATACATTTGCAGTAGATATTATGCCGAAAGTTCATGCAAAAGCAAAAAACGAACGATCTCAAATGCTTCACATTTTGTCTGATAAAAAAAGAAGAGCTTTTTACGACAGTCAAATTGGTAAAAAAGGTTTTGTTTTGTTTGAAGATGCATCTGGTGATTCCACCATGTCGGGGTTTTCTGAAAATTACATCAAAGTTTCAGCGGCTTATGATCCCTTGTTTATTAATACCATTCAGCCAGTCAGATACAAATCTGTCAATGAATTCGGAGAAATGGTGGTTGATATTTTAATCGAAGCCTACTTATAAAACGAAAAAGTCGAAAACTAAAAGTTTTCGACTTTCTGATTGAAACAAAACCACAAGAACCATTACTTGCGGCTTTGTTAATGTTGGATTATTCTGCTAATGATTCATCATGTTGAGATATATCCAATCCTAATCTTTCTTCCTCTTCGTTAACACGTAATGGAATTATTTTATCAGTAATGATGAGTAATAAATAAGATACAGAAAATGCAAATGCGGAAACAATGGCCATAGCTAAAATATGCTTGATGAAAAGACTGGTTTCACCATAAAAAAGTCCATTTTCTGCCACGGCTGAGTTTACAGCGCTTGTTGCGAAAATTCCTGTCATTAGCATTCCCATCATTCCACCTACTCCGTGACAAGGAAATACATCTAAGGTATCATCCAAATTGGAGGTTGCTCTCCAATGAGCGATGACGTTAGAAACGATGGCAGAAATTACTCCAATAAAGATTGCTACAGGAACGGTGACGAATCCAGATGCTGGAGTGATTGCTACGAGTCCAACGACTGCGCCAATACAGAATCCCAACGCGGAAACTTTCTTACCTCTAGTTACATCAAACAATACCCACGATAATCCTGCTGCAGCGGCAGCTACGTGCGTAGTAGCAAATGCAGAAACTGCCAAGGAGTTTGCACCAACAGCAGATCCTGCGTTGAAACCAAACCAGCCAAACCATAATAATGCAGTTCCTAACAAAACATAAGGAATATTTGCTGGAGGCAATACATTGGATTCGATGTGTGATTTTCTTCTTCTTAAATAAAGTGCACCCGCTAATGCTGCCCAACCTGCCGACATATGAACGACCGTGCCGCCAGCAAAATCAAGAACTCCAAGGTTAAATAAAAAGCCATCTGGATGCCATGTCCAATGCGCCAAAGGAGCATAAACAGCAATACAGAATAAAACCATGAATAAAACGAATGCTCTGAAGTTGATTCTTTCTGCCAAAGCACCTGAAATTAAAGCTGGTGTTATTACAGCAAATTTCATTTGAAAGAATGCAAATAATGCAAAAGGTATAGTGAATTTCAATTGATCTCCAGACCCTAATGATAATTTATGATCAAATACATTATTGAACATAAAAAAGGTTCTAGGGTCTCCTATCCAGCCGCCCAATGAGTCGCCAAACGCTAAACTAAAACCAAAAATAATCCAAATGACACTAATTACCCCCATAGCGATAAAGGATTGAAGCATGGTAGAAATGACATTTTTATGGTTCACCATTCCTCCATAAAAATAAGCTAAACCCGGCGTCATTAATAATACCAAACCTGATGCTACAATCATCCAAGCGGTGTCACCTGTGTCTATGCCTTCTGTTGGCATAGTACCGGGAAGGTTGGTAAATAGGGCTAATATGGATATGGCTAATAAGACAAGAAGCGGAATCCATGATGGTTTTTGTGTTGTCATGATCGTAATAAATTAAAGAGTGAATAATTAAAATTTGTAAATAAATGCGGCACCTAAGGTTGTTTGTGATTTTTGACCAACACCCTTGCTGTCCGTAAATTGTTGTGTTTTGAAGGCATCAGTTCTTAATTCAGGCTTGATTAACAAATGTCCTTCTGCGGCAGTGAACGTTGCTGTGATGGTTACAGACGTAACATCTGTACCTTCCCCCGCTGCATTTTTCAAACCTCTTGCTCCAGAAGTATTGTCAAATACCTCATAACGGCCACCTAAACTGAAATTATCTGTGAAAGAATAGTTGGAATATAAAGCAACTCCACCCCATTCTTTGGATTTACCAATGTTACCACTACCTTGGTAGTCTCCAGTTTGAGACCCATATGCTGCATTTAAACCAAATAGATATTTGGGAGTTATTTGGTAAGAAGTTGTTAAATCAAGTATACCATAGGAACTTCCATCATTATCGTTTGATTCATCTGATGTAATACCGTTTACGTACAGGTTCCAACCTGATGCCGGAGAAACGAATAATTGCCCGATTAATCCTTTAGAGGCATTGTTATCATTGAGGTTATCAACATTGTTTACCAAACCTACCATTAATGCAGCTTTATCAGAGAAAGCGTAACTCGCTTTTGCACCAATGTGGTAAAAAGGCCCGTTATTAAAAAGGTTGGACAAGGAATAATTGTAATTTACTGGGGCATCAATCACTTCGTAACCAATGTGTGTACCAAATTGACCTACAGTGAAAGTCAATTTGTCGCTAGCTTTCCAATTGAAATAAGCTTGCTTGATTGCTAAAGCCGTACTTGCTTTACCAGCTCCCAAAGGTCCAAGGACGTTTCCGTATTGGCCAAGATCAGCATTGGGTCCAAAAGTTAAATCCACCACTACATCTGAGTTTTTTGTGCTGTAACCAAATTTTGTTTGGACTAATCCCAATGAAAATTGACTAGATTTTTGATCGAAAGCTCTTTCGTAGCCCGAAGCGCCTAAGTTACTTCTATTGGTTGGACTGTTGAAGTTGAGAAAATAATACGAATCAATGTATCCTGAAAAGGTGAATTTAGAAGATTCGGCTTCTTTTTCTTGCGAAAATCCAAGTAGGCTTAAGGTACACAAAGCGAAGGTGATAATAGTCTTTTTCATACACAGATTTGTTTAAAGTTATAAATGCTTGATTACTGAAACAAAGGTGCATGGGTTTTTTGTATTTTCCAAAGATTTAGGTATTATTTTTAACTTATTTTTTAATAAAATACAAAATATGTGTAAAAATAGGTTAAAAATTAAACTTGTATTTTGATATTTTGCAAAAAAATGTAAAAAATTAATAAAAAATCAAACTTGTATTTTTGAAATGAGCAAAAAAAAAGGATCTGACAAGCAGATCCTTTTTTTTCTAGTTATTTTTAATGTTTATTCCGCATGAAGCCAAGATTTTTTGGCCAATAATGTTTCATTATCTTCTTCATGATCAGGATCAGGTACGCAGCAATCAACGGGGCATACTGCTGCACACTGAGGTTCTTCGTGAAAACCTGTGCATTCTGTACATTTGTCTGGTACGATGTAATAAAATTCCTCAGAAACTGGATCAATCGGTGTTTTAGCATCCATGCTAGATCCGTCTTCTAATTCTACTTCTTTTAAGGATGTTCCTCCCGCCCAAGTCCACTCTACTCCTCCTTCATAAATTGCGGTATTTGGACATTCTGGTTCACAAGCTCCGCAATTGATACATTCTTCTGTGATGATAATCGCCATAAATTATATTTTAATAAAGGAAATCAATGCTATTTTCTAA
>JBILRJ010000035.1:0-16896 GCA_044372695.1 Spirosomataceae bacterium | reverse complement strand
AAAAGTAACAAATTATTTAGAAATAAAATTTTATCCCATGATGGTTTCATTTACCTAACTCAACCAAATGTTTAAATGAAAAAGACAAAATTAAATTTTGCAAATGCAAACTCTTCACTCAGCCGTTTAGAAATGAAAAAAGTTTCAGGTAGTTGCATGCCTCGTAAGTCTCCCTAATTAACAGACAGTTTAGTATATTGTCAATAACACCTCTCTTAAAAAACGAACCTATCCATGCCCAAATTCCCTTTCTACCAACAACTCGACCAAATGGATTGCGGTCCTACCTGTCTGCGTATGATAGCTAAATTTCATGGGCGTACGCTCAATATTCAAAAATTACGAAATGCTTCGGGTTTTAGTCGGGAGGGGGTTTCATTATTGGGTATTGCCGAGGCTGCCGAAAGTGTGGGTTTTAGAACGCTGGCAGTAAAAGTTCCTTTCGAGAAGTTGGTGAAAGATGCTCCTCTACCCTGTATTATTCATTGGCAACAAAACCATTTTGTGGTATTGGTCGAGGCTAAAAAAGGCTCGGTTCTGTTGGCTGACCCAGGAAAAGGCATACGCAAAATGTCTGAGGCTGATTTCTGTGAGCATTGGGCAACTCCTAAACTCGAGCTCAGCTGCGCTGAGTGCGGAATGTTTATTGAACATAATGTTCAAAATAAAAATCAAAATGATTTTCAATTATTACGCACTCAGCACAGCTGAGCGCTAGACTTCTAAACTCCGCTCTTATTGTTACTTCAACCAATTCGACACTAAATAATCTGATTGCCCCAAATGTATGATTTGCAAATCAAGTATAAATAGTTTTTTAATCTTTTAACAAAAATTTCAAAAATGAAAAATTTAATGAATTTCAGTAATTCAGCTTTGACTAAGTCAGAGATGAAGAATGTGAAGGGTGGTTGTGGTTTGAAATGCAATGGCAAATGGTCATATGGTTGGAGGAAATCCGATGCCAAAAGCTGGCTCGGTGGAGCATCAGGTTGTACTAATTGGTGTTGTGCTAGTTGCTAATTACAATTTGCCTTTCAATAATTATTGAAAGGCAAATTTTTTAAAATCGGTAACAAATATCTTCAATTAATTAAACACAAATAAATGAAATATATTATTGTTATATATGCCTTACTTTTTTCTTTGTTATTTCACAATTGTTCAGCTGAACAAAATGAAAATAATACCTTCGGAAAAATAACTAATATTGAAAAACAAGACTCTATCTTACTAACTATAAAAGATAAAGTAGAGAGCGAATTAGGCCTTGAAAATGAATTTGACGATCACGAGTATTTACGCAAAGGTCAAATGTCAATTCAAAATCCAACCATCATTTATGATGCTAATTTTAAGCATAATACTAAATACCTAATTAAAACAAAGAAAAAATTAGAAATGATTTTAGATAAAAAAGATCAATTTTGGTATGTAACATCCGGGGAACATAAACTTGATAAAGAATTAAATTTTGATGTTGAATTTAGAAAAAATCTCTATCCAATAAATAACCCACAAGACTTCATTACTCATATACTCTTCTCTAAACCAATATATGTTAAAAATTACCAACTCAGAGGAAAGGATATCGATAATTATTTTTCACAGAAGCTTTCTTTTCTGAAGAAATACCAAAAAGAAAACGACTTAGCTTTGACATTTTTATCAGATTGGGAAAATATCATAAAGTATGAGAAAATTCGTACTGAATTATCAATAAGCTATACTATACAAAAATGGCCAAAATCTTATTATAAACCACTTTTAGAAAAGAATTTAAATGAATTAAAAAATGATTCATTACTATTTCTTCCAGAGTTTAGGCAAAGTCTCCAACAGTCTGTAACCATACTGGAATTTTCTAAATACCATGTTATTTCAAATTCGCTTAATAGGAATATGGAAATAATAAAAGAAAATTTTTCTGGAATAATAAAGGAATACCTAATATTTAATTTGTTGAAACGGACAAAATCAGGTGAAAATGAAATCAAACAAAATAAAGGGGAATTAGAATTAGCATACCATAATTTTATAGATAAATCAAAATCTAAAAATTATAAAGACTACCTGACAAAATTGTTTTCAATAGGCAAAATAAAAATTGAAAATAATGAAGTTTTGAATACAAGCAAAAAGAGTATCAAGCTTGGTGAAATCGTAAAAGACAGTTTATGTTACCTAGATTTTTGGGCGAGCTGGTGTGCGCCATGTAGGGCTGAAATGCCATCTTCCAAAAAATTGAAGGAGGAATATGCTAAGAAGGGAGTTAAATTTATTTATATTTCAACGGATAATAATATTGTTGCATGGGAAAAGGCTATGAATCAAATAGGATTAACTTCAAACGAAAGTTATATTCTTTCAAATGGGGCTAATTCGCCAATCGCAAAACAATTTAAAATAGAATCCATTCCTAGGTACATACTAATTGGCAAAAATGGTAAAATAATAAATTTGAATGCTCCAAGACCGACCGATCCTATAATCAGAATATTATTTGATGAGTTATTAAAAAGTAAGTAGTTTGATGAATATCTCAACCATTCATCGCGCAATGGTCTCTTTATTTTACTTCAACCAATTCGACACCAAATATTCCCCCAATAAACTTCCTTGTTTTTGCCCTGCGGTAATGCCATCCATGAAGTGAATTCCGCCGTATAATCTAGAAATGGCAGCTTCTTCAGCCGCCAATTTAAAGGATTTAAAGGGTCTGGCATCAATTCCGTACCTCATTTCAACCGTGTCTACATAGTCGAAATTTTCCCCAAAAAAATGGGTAAGAATGATCGAAGCAGTTGTTGAAACGGTTGAATGTCCGCTTGGATATTCTGGGAAAGGTGGGGTTTGCAAAAAGGGTTTCCAAGTAGGATCGATCAATTGACGAATAGCGGTTTCTGGTCTAATTCGATTGGTTTGATATTTACGTTTCCAACAAATCCAAAACGCATCCATTAAACCCGCTGACAAAGCTGTTCTGACCAAAAGACTTTTACCAAAAGGCAGTTTTTTCTTTTCACAAGCGATCCCCGCAATGCCCATCCAATGAGCACCAGGTGAAATCTTCTTCATGGCAATTAATAAATGTCCATTTTCTGATAAAGCAAAAGGATTACAGTCCCAAAAAGCAGCAATTTTTTGATTCGCTTCTGATTGGCCAACCGTGAAAACTTCTTTCGACAATTGATAAAATTCCGAAGATTTATCCTCGCTGTATTTCACCGGTTCAATTTGACAAAGCGATTGAATCAACGTAGAGTCACGTAAATTGAAACTTCTGATTTTGGAAAAATAAGGTTCTACTGCTGGAAAATAACCGGGCGGAGTTGGGTACCAAAAGCCAGGTTTTTTTTCTGGCGAATAGCGCACGTAACGACTGATTTGATTGTATTTATCAGCTTTGGCATATTTCAGAACGGCTGAAGAAAAATGCGTAGCTAATTCTTGCGAAGCTTCTAGAACATGGGTACTAAATCCAGCTTTGCTACACGAGTCCAAATAATTTTTTTTCCACTCTTTCATTTTCCCTCCAGAAGGTTGCATCGCCGCCGAAACGTCCATCATAGCTATCAAGGAAGCTAAAGAGATATTGGCATCCAGAGGATCCTTCTTTTCAATGACAGGGAAATCCATCAATTTATCTTGAATGGCTGGCAAAGTTGCATCGTAAGTAGATTGAAGATCATAGGCGGCTAAGCTTGCATAAGAAAAAAACCGCATTGCTAAAGGCGGATTGGAGACATCATGAATCATCATTTCGGTCATTTGCAAAACAACCTTGTCTATTTCCGTTCCTTGAATTTCCTGCTCCTTCCCTTTCTTCTGATTGCAAGAAATGAGGGAAGAAAACAAAACCAATAAACACAGAATTTTTTTCATTTTATTTCAATTCAAATTGCAACACCTCTGAATTATTGCGCCCGAAAAACCAATTCTTGCCGATTTGAATCACCGAACGAATATCGCCACTTAACCAAAGTCCAGTAGTAGATTGGGATGCAGTTTTAAAATTCAATTTACCATCTCCAAACAAAAGCAAACCATAATTGGCATCCATCTTCCCTACCCTTAATTTGGCATGATTGATATTTCCGCTTAATAAAATATCTAAATGGCCATCATGATTAACATCCAAGGTATTGATGGTAAAAATGGCGGAATTTTGAACTTTTACAGGTAGGCTGAGTTTGTGGTATTTGCCAGATTGATCGGGACTTAAAACAAACGTTTCTAATTCGTTTACCTCCAAAACTTGTGCATCTTTTAACTCATCCTCCGTAAAAACGTCATTCAATTTTGCCTCCGCAAAACTTTGATAATCCGTAAAACGCGTACGCATCATGCTGATTTGATCCAACAATTCATCTCTGGTTAAAAAAGGGACCTTTTCATGTATGACATAGGAAGTCAAAATGGGATCAATGATGCCATTTCCATCAAAATCTTTGACATACATTTGGATTGGTTCCTCTTTAGAGGCTTTCCAAGGAACATTTTTACCCAAATTACCTATGATTATTTCAGGTTTATTGTCCTTATTTAAATCCACAATCTGGATTTTATTCCAAAATCCTTTCCATTCTTGATCAAAAAACTGAGCAGACACATTAGCTGCCTTTCCATCTTTGAAATTAAAGGCTTGTATTGCAAGAAAATCACCTACCAATACCAATTCAGCTATTTTATCACCATTTAAATCTTGGAATGCCGCATCACTCACCATTCCAATGTTTGAAATCTCAGGATATTGCGTGGAAACATCCTTGAATTTGCCTCCACCGATGTTTTGAAGCAGATAATTTTTGGGACTTGCTGGGTAATTTCCTGGGACAAATCTACTGCCAACGAATAAATCAGGCAGTTGATCATGATTTAAATCGATTTGTGTCACACAAGATTTGCTACCTGCTATAGACGGCAAGGATAAATTCAAGGTGAAATTTCCTTTGCCATCATTGAGATAGAGTTGATCCAATAATTTAGGATCATTGGGTTCTAACAAATCATAGCCGCCTGCAGCCAAATATAGATCCAAATCTTTGTCATTATCCATATCAATAAATAAGGATGCAGCAATTTGTCTATTGGTTTCGGGAAACTTAGCAGGTGTAAATGATGCTTCTTTGTTCTGCAAAAACAATCTTGAACTTGAGAAAGAGGATCCACCCACAAAAACATCTTCCAAGCCATCCTGATTCACATCTGCTTTAGACAAATGTGGCCCGAAATATGAAAGAGGATTGATTAATTGTGTTTGTCGCTTAAAGTCGTTGATTTGTAAAGCTTGATTAATTTGTAACAAATCAGCTTTAGCCATGAAATACCCGCTTGACGATGAATTTTTGGGTAATTCAATGAATTTAGCATCTCCCTCTTTTAAAGTTAACACGGTATTTACTTTAACATTTTTCAAGGTTTGAGATTTACCTGAATTCCAAATTATTTGGATGGAATCAATCAAAGATGATTGACCTAATCCCATATGTAATTTGGGAGATACGCTAGACTGAAATCCCCGGTAAATATTTTGTTCGTACAACTGCTTACCCGATTTTTGATAGGCCATTACTTTAGCTCCCAAACCCAAAGTATTACCTTTTTCACCCATCAATTGAATTTGTAGAAAGTTGTTTTTCTTGACCTTCTCACTTTGATTTTCAAAAACAAATGCTGCCCTGTTGATGTTATTTACCACTAAATCCAAATCGCCATCATTATCCAAATCTGCATAAGTCGCACCATTGCTATTGGAGTTCAAATCAACTCCCCAATCTTTGGTCATATTGGAAAATTGTGCATTTTGTTGATTTTTAAACACATAATTGGTCAAATTGGATGCTGGCATTTTTTTTACCAATTCCAAGACGTTTTCTCGTTGAATGGCAGATTGATTATTTTGGATGTAATCGCTCATGTATTTCAAAAAATCCTGATTGGTATAATCTCTCAAATATCCATTGCTAACAAATAAATCTTTCCAACCGTCATTGTCATAATCAGCAAATAAGGCACTCCAACTCCAATCGGTATTAGAAATTCCGGCTAATTGTCCAGCTTCGGAAAAATGCACTTCTCCACTTTTCCCATCCACACCTTCATTCATTTGCAACATATTACGCATATATTGGTGTCCCCAACCCACTTTCACATTAAAATCAAATTTTTCAAAATTATCGGGCGCCATTAACAACTTTTGCCTCAAATTATCTTCAGGAAGCATGTCCAAGGTAAAAATATCTGGGAGCAAATCATTGTTAATATCAGCGATATCGTTCCCCATGGAAAAATGCGAAAAATGGCCAGTACTACTAGAAATAGAATTTTTAAATGATTTCCCTTTTTGATTGATGTACAAATAATCGGGAATGGTATAATCGTTGGATACATAAAAATCCAACCAGCCATCTTGATTCACATCTGAAATTCCTACAGCTAATCCATAAGAAAGAGCAGAGGATTGAATGCCGAGTGCTTTGGTTTGATTACTGAATTTCTTATCAGCACCTTCATTTCGAAAAAATTGGATGCCACTGTTTAAATCTTCTTTGGCGATTAGGTTGGCGGTGCTTGACTCATCCAAAACAGGTAAGGACTTGGGATTGTGATTCACCAAAATCATATCCAAATCTTGATCTTTGTCATAATCAAAAAACACGGCGTGTGTACTATTTCCTGGACTATCCAATCCTAATTCAGCAGCTTGATCTTTGAAAATTGGGATACCCTGAGCATTATTTCCTTGATTAACAAAAAGTTGATTTCGCTTTTTATCAGGCGGCAAATTTCCTGAATAACAAACATAAATATCCAATTTTTGATCACCATTGATATCCACTAAACTGACACCTGTTTTCCAAGGTCCAGGTCTTCCGGTAACACCAGCAAGCTCAGCCACCTCGTTAAATTTCATACCACCCTGATTTAGATATAAGTGGTTGTTCTCCATGTTACTCGTGAAATACAAATCTTCTTTCCCGTCTCCATTTAAATCACCTGCGGATACCCCACCTCCATTGTAGAAATATTCATACATCAAGACATTGGTATTTAATCCTTCTTGGATGTTGTTTTGAAATAAAACCTGGGTTTTAGATGAATCCAACAAGGAGAAAATTTGATCTTCTTTAGATGACGAATCAGAGGAGGTAAATAGTTGGCAACTACTTAACAAACAAACAGTAAAAAGAAGGTATAGATTTTTCACAAATTTTTTTTGAACGAAAATAAAAAAGGAAATAGTGAAGTCCGAAAACCTCACCATTTCCTTAAATATAGGTAATAAAATTAATATCCTGGATTCTGAACTAGATTTTTGTTTCTGTTCATTTCATCGCGATGAATTGGCAAGAAGTACATCTTATCCAACCAAGCACGATTTTCTTTACCTGGATCCATCTCTACGACCTTGTAAGTATAATCATAATTAGATGTATCATACTTGTAAAGCGTAACGGTTTTGCCAGCTTTTAAAGTACCAAAAACATTTATAACCTTCACTTTTTGTCCCAAGGTCGTCGGAGCAATCATCCAACGTCTTGCATCGTGATATCTTTGCTCTTCAAAAGCCATTTCTATCCTTCTTTCGTTACGGTATCTATCTCTTAATGCAGTACCACTTTCAGTGATAGCTGGCATTCCTGAACGGAAACGGATCTTATTCAACCAATCTTTGGCTTCGCCTTCTTGGCCTAATTCAATACAAGCTTCTACGTAATTCAAGACCGCTTCTGTGTAACGGAAGAAAGGCCAAGGAATTTGTTGCCAAGTATTTTGGTCAACAATCGCTGGATTTGGATCCGTAAATTTGCGGAAATAATATCCTGTGTACGAACCATTCCAATCTTCAATGGAGCTTTTACGAGTATCTAATCCAAAATAAGGCACCTTACCTGAACCAGAACTTAATTCATACTGTCCTGTTTGAATTTGGTTAGCAGGATCTTTTGACGCATTACCAGGAGAACGAGTCTTCCAGTTAGATCCGTCATACATCAATGTTGCGTAGAACCGTGGGTCACGATTCTCATATGGCTTTGATGAATGCTCTTCATTTGACCAAGAGAACTTAGTACCATCCATCATTTCAAAATCGTCAACAAAATTTTGAATCGGAGCATTACCAGCCCAGTTATTATAGCCATTAGGGCCATTGAATAAACCGATACGGCCACCATTTTCGGCTTTGGCATTAATGAAATAACGACCAAAAATCATATCTCTCTCTCCGCCATTTCTAGACAAAGCGATGTTTTGAAAATTGGTAGTACCCGCCTCTCTGGAAGCAGGAGCTGTCAAATTTAAATTACTTCCCAAGCCTGGTAAATCCAACACTGCTTTAGCAGCATTCTTAGCCTTATTCCAACGCTCAGCACGTGATCCGTCTACGTAAGCAACAAACTCAGGATTAGAGTAAGCAGCCATGGCAGAAGATTTTGACTTAGCTGTATTGGCATCATACAAATCACTTGCAGCATAAAGTAAAACACGTGATTTTAATGCTAAAGCAGCAGCGTTAGAAGCACGGCCAGCAGCCATAGTTCTTCCACTTAATAAAGCAGCAGCCTCGTCACATTCTTTCTCAATGAAAGCGATACAATCTTTCATACTGCTTCTTTTTGTTAAAAACTCCGTATCAGCAAGAGAAAAAGTTTTATCTACAAGAGGAACACCACCAAAGTAACGCACTAATTGATGATAATAATAAGCTCTCATAAATTTAGCTTCTCCAGTTAATCTATCAACGGTAGCTTTCGGGAAAGTAGTTGCTTTCTTCAAATTTTCCAAAGCCACATTGCAAGCACGTATACGTGAATACATTTGTTGCCATCCTAAAGTATTATTGATCCAACCTGGATCGGCAGGATTTGAACGAGATTCCGTGATCGTGGTAATGTTACGACCAGGGTGAGTAAATGATGCCTCATCTGTTAAAGATGCAAGCATTTGTTCATCAAAACCTCCGTTACCTAAACCACCATAAAGTTCAGTTACGAAAGCCTCCGCTAAGCTTGGATCATTCCAAACAACAGATTCCGATAATTGATCTAAGGGTTTTGTGTTGACAAAGCTGTCATTACAGCTTGTAAAGACAGTGCCAAAAACTGATAGAGCAATAATTAAATAGCTTTTTTTCATTGTTTTGTCTGTTTATTTTTTAAAATGTTGCTGTTAATCCTACGTTCACAATCTTAGATTGAGGATAATATTGACCCGTGGAACTAACTGTCTCAGGATCGTAAATTTTCAAATTATCCCATGTAAGCATGTTCAAACCGTTGGTATAAATTCTGCAATTCTTTAAACCAATTTTGGTTAATAATTGTTGCGGAATATTGTAACCAATTTCAAAGTTTTTCAGTCTTATATAATCCGAGTTACGTAACCAATAAGTATTGTTAGCAGAAAAATATTGATCATTTCTGTTAGCAATTCTAGGATGTACACTACTTGGGTTTTCAACCGTCCATCTATTTTCATAAATTTCAGAGATGTAATTTCCAATATTCCCCATTTCACCAGCACTGATGTATTGTCTTGCGCCAGCTGCTCCTTGGAATAAGATGGTTAAATCAAAGTTCTTGTAAGATGCTCCGATGTTAATTCCTCCTTGGAACATGGGTAATTGGGTGAAATCATCACGAACCATATCGTTTGGATCAATTTTTCCATCACCATTATAATCCTTGTACTTCATATCACCTGGACGTAATGTATTCACAATCGCCTTGTAGTTGATGGTATTAGCATCAATTTCTGCTTGATCCTTAAATACACCGTCATATTGGTAAGCTACGTTAGTATTCATTGGTCTACCTGTAGAACGTTGCCATTCTGGAGCACCAGGAGCCTCATCCCAGAATATGATCTTGTTCTTAGCATATCCACCATTCACACCAAAATTGTATTTCAAATCACCAATTTCGCTACGATAATTGACAGATAAATCAAAACCACTGTTTTCAACAATACCAATGTTTTGTGCTGGCAAAGTCAAACCTGTAGATTGTGGAACAGAAGCATTCTTGTTCCATAAAATATCCGTACGCTTGTTGTAGAAATAATCTAATTCAAAAGATAATTTATTGTTTAATAAAGTACCTTCTAAACCGATATCAGAGTTGGTAGCAACTTCCCACTTAATGTCATTGTTTGGAATTTTTGTCTCAAACAAAGTTTTTGTTTCAACGTTTCCAATGATGTAAGATCTAAATCCATAAGTTGACAAATATTGGTAAGTCGCAATTTGATCATTACCCATTTGTCCCCAAGATCCCCTTAATTTCAAGAAATTGATAGCAGGAATTTGATCTTTGATGAAACTTTCTTCAGACATCACCCAACCCAACATACCACCTGGAAAAAATCCATAACGAGTAGCCTCTGGGAAAATATCAGAACCATCATAACGCCATAAGAATTCAGCCAAATATTTCTCTTTGAAATTATAAGCCACACGTCCAAAATAGTTCAAACGAGCTCTTTCAAAAGCTCCTCCTCCATTATTTTTTTCTAAGTCTCCTCCAGCAAACATTTGATCCAAAGCTGGTGAAATAAAGAAACGACGATAAGCATTGAAGTTATCTCCATTAATGGTTTCTCTGTTGGTACCCGCTAAAACTGTGATATCATGTGCACCAAATTTACGTTCATAAGTTGCAACAGCACCCAATAAAATGTTTAATTGATTTTCATCACCTAAGGTCAAACGTGGTTCAGCTGGACCACGACGATTTGCCACCAAGATAGGTGTTTTTCCATCCGCTTCGAAACCTGATCCCCTTTGGTAAAGAGTCCAAGGTGTTTCCCAACGCTTTTGAGCACGGAAACGCTTATCAATTGCCGCTGTTCCAGTTAATTTTAAACCTTGAATCCAAGGGATTTTAACATCTAACTGTCCATTCGTTTGGAAGTAACTTTGCTGATCCTTATCATAACCAGTCTGGTTCGTTGTGATAACTACCGGATTTTGTCCATTTTCAATGTCAGGACCTGGTAAGCCGTTTGGCCAAAATGCCTGCTCTTGTGGTTTACCTCTCATCTGCATCCTGAAAATTGCACCAGCTGACTGAGTTGGGAATCTACGATTTTCTTCACGTCCTAATATGCCAAGTGATAAATTAATATTTTCATTAATTTTCGCATCTAAGTTTAAACGCAAGTCGTACTGCTGAAATCCTGTAGCAGAATTTTTATAGAATGCATCTTGATTTTGATATCCCATGGAAGCAAGGTACCTGATATTTTCACTACCACCACTCATTTGAAGATTGTGACGTGATTGAGGTGACCATGATTTTAAGGTTGATTTATACCAATCAGTATTTGGATATAGCCAAGGATCAGAACCATCAGCATACTTCTGTATGTCACTAGGACTGTAAGGAGCCTTTCTACCATTGTAAACCCCGGAAGATTTGTAAGCAGCAGTTGCTTCACTCCATTGGTTACTTGGCAATTGATAAATATCCAAATCATTTAACATGCTTACATACTGAGATGAGTTGGTTAATCTAGGAACGACTGTTGGATCCGCAAAACCTTGATTGAATGAGTAAGACAACTCAGGCTTTCCAGTTTTTCCTTTTTTCGTTGTAATCAAGATAACTCCATTCGCCGCACGAGCACCATAAATAGCTGCTGACGCATCTTTCAAAACGGACATCGTCTCAATGTCAGCAGGATTAATACGGTCTAAACCTCCCGCACGATTTGGAATACCGTCAATTACGATCAAGGCATCATTGTTATTCAAGGTATTTGCACCACGAATACGGATAGATGATCCATCATAACCCGGCTCACCAGAACGGTTTACCGCCACAACCCCAGCCATACGGCCTGCAATCGAGTTACTTAAGTTAACTGAAGGTGATTTTTGCAAATCTGCTCCTTTTACCGAAACAACGGATCCAGAAACAGTTGCTTTTTTCTGAACACCATAACCCACAACGATTACCTCATTTAAGTTTTGTGCATCAGGAACCATCGAAACATTGATGATGGTTTGATTACCAACGGTCACTTCCTTTTTCTGGTAACCCACAAAAGTGTAAACTAATTTTGGGGCAGTTCCAGAGACAGGAATGCTGTATTTCCCATCAATGTTCGTGTTTGTTCCCTTGGTAGTCTCTTTCACCATAACAGTTACACCGATCAAGGCCTCACCTTTTTCATCTGTAACCTTACCAGAAACCACCTGATTCTGGCCGAATGATACCCACGAAACGGATAGCAAAAAGGCCAGCAAGTACAATTTGCTTTGGTACAATTTTGTTTTCATAATTAAATTTTATTTAGATTTCATCGCACAAATAACCGCATTCGTCGACGTTCGAGAGCAAAATAAAAAATAACTTTGAAAAACCAATAGTTTTTTAATAATTAAAATGCAATTATTTAATGAATTAGTAATAAATATTCAATTAGCAGCCTTTAGCCCTTTGAAAATAAATCACCAAAGAAATTTAATGTGAAAAAATATCCATAAAATTATATTATGTGTGATATAACATAATTGCACAATTCTAAGAAACAGAATAGCACAGTGATTTGAATTATGAATTATGAAGTATGAATTATGAATTATGAAGTATGAATTATGAAGTATGAATTATGAAGTATGAATTATGAATTATGAAGTATGAGTTAAAACAATTCATAACTCATACTTCATAATTCATAATTAGCAATTCATAATTAGCAATTCATAATTAGAAATTAATTCCCTCGAGGCACTTTGAATGACATCGGTTTCCAGGTATTATTTTTGGAATTGATGTCCGGAAAAACATGATCTGGGTCAATTACCACCGACTTAATTGGCAAATTGGTATTAGTTCTGAATTCCCATGTTCCACCTCTTTGCCAAATTTCTACCGGCATTTCCATTCTTTGCTTGGCTCCTCCCGCAAGCTCAATCTCCACAATCGCTGGCATCGCCATTTTCTCCAAGTTTTCAATGGTAACGATGGCTCCTTTAGTTGGATCTTGCTCGATGTACTGAACATCCTTGACCGATTGATCAAGTTTCCATAGCTCATAAAACCAGGCTTTCCAAAACCAACCTAAGTCTTCTCCGGCGCCATCTTCCATGGACTTAAAGAAATCCATAGGTGTAGGGTGCTTGAAAGCCCATTTTTGAATGTAATTCTTAAAGGCATAATCAAAACGATCTTCCCCCAAGATTTGCTCACGCAAAATCTTTAATCCCATTCCTGGCTTATTATAAGCTTCCCAACCCAAATTTCTCGCTTGAATCACATCCGGAATGGACATAATTGGATCAGCAGTTTCTCTAAACAATGATTTAGCTATTTGATGCATATCAAATTTGGGATTTTTATATTCCCCTTTGTTGAAGGCATCCGTGGAATAAAAATTAATGAAGGTATTGAATCCCTCGTCCATCCAAGCAAATTTCCTTTCATTGCTTCCAACAATCATTGGGAACCAATTATGACCAAATTCATGGTCCGTCACTCCCCATAGGCTAGCCGTTTGGTCTTGATATCCACAAAAAATGATTCCAGGATACTCCATTCCAGAAACAATTCCCGCCACATTGGTAGCTACCGGATATGTATATTCGTACAACCAATTGGAATAATATTCAATCGATGCTTTCACGTATTCCGTAGATCTTGCCCATGCATTTGTTCCGTTGGACTCAATTGGATAAGCTGAAACAGCCATGGCCTTTTTTCCACTTGGTAAATTGATCTTGGCTGCATCTAGAATGAATGATTTCGAACTAGAAAATGCTACATCTCGCGCATTGAGGCATTTAAACTTCCAAGTTAATCGTTCCTTGGCTGGTCGAGAAGAAGGATTCGTTACCTCTTCCGCGCTTCTGATGATTACCGTTTGATCGGATTGTGCAGCGGCATTCCAACGCTTAACTTGTTCAGGAGTATACACATCTGCCGGATTCAGTAATTCACCTGAACCAACCACGATGTGGCTAGCAGGGGCATTGATGGAATACTCAAAATTTCCGTATTCTAAATAAAACTCTCCCGCGCCCAAATAAGGCAATACATTCCAACCTTCTATGTCATCATAAACACACATGCGTGGAAACCATTGAGCCATTTGATAAATGATACCATTTTTTGTTTCCTGCAAACCTGTACGGTCGGATCCATTTTTGGGAGAAACGAAAGAATAAACAATTTTAATTTTAGCTACCCCTATTTTTTCGGATAGCGCAGAAGCCAAGCGTATTTGAAGACGGGTATCCGCCACAAGGAAGTTGGCGGGTTTGCCATCAATGCTCACACTTTCAATTTGGTAGCCTCCGTCAAAACCAATATTACCGAATCGACCTCCAGCGGGAGTGGTTGTTTTAGATCCTCTGGATTGTGTATTAAATTGATTTTGGTCCAATTGAAGCCATAAAAAAGACAATTTATCTGGAGAATTATTTTTATACGTAATTTCCACATCCCCACTAACTTTGTTGGCAGTTTCATCCAAGGAAACGTTGATTTTATAATCCGCGGAGTTTTGCCAATAAGCCGCTCCCGGAATACCAGAACCCGAGCGAAAGGGAGAATTCGATTGATAATTCCACAAAGGATGAAACAATTCGTAGGCATTGTAATTCGATTTACTTTGTGCCCAGCTAGTTACTGATAACAGCAACATTGCACTCAAGAGAAATAGTTTTTTCATAAAAAATTTTGATGAATTAATCTTCAAATATGGTCAAATTCTCTGAATCAAGCAATCTTTGACTTAATCCCAAAGACTTAGGAAGCTCATAATGGTAAAAGAACTTCATGGTATGAATTTTATCTTCATAAAACTCCTTGTCCGCGGCATTCAAACCACCGACTGCTAATTTTGAAGAAGCAACTGTTCCTTGTTTCAACCATTGCCAAGCGACAATCACCAAACCAAATAATTCCATGTATAAAGTGGAATCAGCTAAAAATTCAGCTGTTTTACCTTGAGCGGCTATTCCTAATTTATGGAAAGTAATTTTACCTAAATTCTCAATTTCATTTTGTAGCATGTTGGCATATTTGGAAATCCCCTCGTGTGCAGCCGCCTGAGAGACGTCTTCCAACATCAATTTTGATAAAACTTTGAGAGCTTTACCTTGGTGATTAGGAATCTCACGACCTAAAAGAGTTAGGCCATGTATGCCAGTAGTACCTTCATAAATGGACATAATTCGACAATCCCTCAACATTTGCTCCAATGGGAAATCCTCCGTGTACCCATAACCACCCAGAACTTGAAGTCCCTGACTTACAGCAGCTTGGCCCATTTCGGCCGGATAGGTCTTTGCCACAGGCGTCATCAAATTCAATAATAAATGATAATTTTCTTTTTCTTCTCCTTCCAAACATTTAGCCAAATCATCCCATAGAAAACATTGAAATAAAAGGCCCATTGCTCCTTCGAAAACTGCCTTCTGAAAATAAAGCATTCTTTGAACATCTGGGTGATTCTTGATTAAGGTTGGAGGATTCTCGGGATCCTTGTTTTTCAAAGAACGGCCTTGAGATCTTTCATTGGCATACTGTTTTGAAAAATGATATGCGGCAGATGCTATGTAAGCACCCCCCATTCCAACGCCCAAACGGGCCTCGTTCATCATTTGAAACATGTAAGCAAGTCCTTTGTTGGGTTCCCCCACTAAATAGCCGATCGAATCGCCTTTGTCTCCAAAAGACAAATGCAAGGCAGGTGTAGCTTTTTGTCCCATTTTATGGTACAAGCCCATAGAAAGCACTTGGTTATTCACCCATTGGCCATCCTTTTGAATATTTTTGGGCACAACAAACAAAGAGATTCCTTTGGTACCTTTCGGAGCACCCTCCAAACGAGCTAAAACCAAATGAATGATGTTTTGTGAAAAATGATTATCTCCACCTGAAATAAATATTTTTTGTCCTTTGATGGAGAACGTTCCGTCGCCTAAATCCTTGGCTTGGGTCGAGACGTCGTTCAAGGAACTTCCAGCTTGAGGTTCAGTCAAACACATGGTACCTGTCCAATTTCCTGACATCATTTGTGGAACAAATTGATCTTGCAATTCCTTTGAACCAAAACTAGCTATTAAATGGGCTGCGCCATTGCTCAGTCCAGTAAACATAACAATGGAATTATTAGCCGCTCCACGAATGAATTCATGTGCACCACCAACGATGGAAGGCAATTGTTGCCCGCCTTCTTCATAACTAAAGGTAGCACCAATCATACCCGACTCGCCCATTTCTTTTACATAGGCCTCCACAGAAGAATGCACTTGCACCGTGCCATTGACAAGCTCGGCTTGTTTGCGATCTGCATCAACAAAATGAGGTCTTAAATGTTTTTCCGCGATGGATTCAGCGGAATCAAGCACCATGTCAAACATGTCTGGAGCATAATCAGCATAATAAGGATGCTTACAAAGTTGTCCAAAATCAAAAACCTCCTTCAAAATAAAGTCGAGATTTCTACGGTCGTATTCTTTTGCCATTGTCTTTTTTTTAGTCCTGACAAATTTGCATAAAAAAAAAGTGTTATGCAAGCATACCTTTTTTACTTGAAAAAAAAATATCCCATAAGCCGTAGATCGAGTACTATCAGATGCCTTGAATTACTTGATTTTTTAGGTATTTTTAATTTTTCGGATCATGTAAAATAGTAAATTCGGAAAAAAGCGTTTGACAAAAAGACCCAAAGCTTCTAATTTACCCCCTACAAAAAATTCTAATTTACCCTCTTGAATAGCATCTAAAATTTTACCTGCTACATAATCAGGATCGAGCCCTTTGGCCTGATTGGGATCCATTTTTGCATATTTCTCTCCTTTTTCATTCATCGCATGCAAAGAAATTTCCGTTCGAATGTAACCAGGCAAAATGGTTGTGACTTGAATTCCATGTTCATAAA
>JBILRJ010000254.1:0-4623 GCA_044372695.1 Spirosomataceae bacterium | reverse complement strand
ATCAAAGAGGTGTCAATCACGGGAATCTTCCCTTGGTAATAAAGGTCGATCTGATTCTTGATCAAAGGATAATGCGTACAACCTAATATTAAACCATCAATCCCCTGAAGTTCTTTTTGATTTAAATATTCTTTGATAATCTGTTCCGAAATTTGATGATTAAAAAATCCTTCTTCGATCATCGGGGCCAATAGCGGCGTAGCCAATGATTGCACCTCAATGTTTTTATTAAGTTGCAAAACTTTCTTTTCATATATTCCACTATTAATGGTTTGCTTCGTCCCGATAAGTCCAAGTACTTTGTTTTCCCATTGAAGGCTCAAATATTCAATGACTGGATCAATGACATTCACAACAACGGCCCGAGAACCCACATAGGCCTTAACAAGATCAAAAGCTGCTGCTGAGGCTGAGTTACAAGCTATCAATATTAATTTACAATTCTTTTCTAAAAGCAAATGACAAATCTTAACGGCATAAGACTGAATAGCAGAAGCAGATTTGTCGCCATAAGGTAAATGTGCGGTATCTCCGAAATAAATGATGTCCTCGTTGGGCATTAAATGGGTAATGGCTTGTGCATGCGTTAGGCCACCGATGCCACTATCAAAAACTCCAATTGGACTTGAATTCGTCATAAAACTCTAAATATCTGTGTAAAGAACGTAAATTTGATTTTTATATCAAACGTGTGCAACTAATATGAAGATATTAGCATCTACCTAAATTGTATAAAGAATTCAATCATTGACAAAAGTATTGCATAACTATTCTAGCGAGGAACAATTGATTTTGGGATGTAAAAACCAAGAAAGATCAGCGCAATATGCTTTATATCAAATATATGCAGGCAAAATGTTTTCTGTATGCAAACGCTATTTAGGAAATGGCCCCGATGCAGAAGATGCATTGATGGAAGGATTCATGAAGGTGTACTCAAAAATGGATGGTTTTCAAAACCAAGGAAGCTTGGAAGGCTGGATAAGAAGAATTATGACCAATGAAGCATTGATGAAAATTCGAAAAAACAATTTGCATAAATCAATTCCTGCCAATGAAGAACTTGTTATTTCCATCCCTGAAAATGCTTTAATGAATTTGGAAGTGGAAGATATCGAACAACTCATCACAGAATTGCCCATTGGCTACCGGACAATCTTTAATCTCTATGCTATAGAAGGCTATTCACACAAAGAAATAGCCACATATTTGGATATATCAGAAGGCACCTCAAAATCGCAATTGTCAAGAGCTAGAGCCATCCTTCAATCAAAATTTAAACTTTTACAAGCATGAAAGACCCGAACAAAAATTCATGGGAAAAACTTGATGCCCATTGG
The DNA here is from genome assembly GCA_044372695.1 of Spirosomataceae bacterium. Lineage (GTDB taxonomy): Bacteria > Bacteroidota > Bacteroidia > Cytophagales > Spirosomataceae > Aquirufa. The sequence continues at coordinate 3,283 of JBILRJ010000254.1, read as the reverse complement.
AAAGAAAAATTACAAGAAAAATTGGATGCCCCCAATTTACACATATGGGAGCAACTAGAAAATCGATTGGATGAACATTCACTGGAAAAAAGGAAGAAGAATAAAATAGTATTCCTGAAATTTGGCTCATGGGCAGCTTTTTTGGCCATTGCATTGGGATTCATTTGGGTGAAACTTCAAACCTCCCCCACCCAAACTATTAGCCAAATAGTACCTGAAATAATTCAAAAGGAAAAAATCATAGCGGAAAAAAAATCGCTTCAAAAAGAAGCATATCAAATCACAGACAGGATAAAGGCCTTAGTTAAAAATGATGTTGCCTCCCCGAATCAAATAAAGAAGCGGAGTAAAGAAGTAATCATTCCCAAGACCATTGAAAAACAAGAAGAAATGGTGATTGTTGGGACAGACATGTCAGTATTAAAAGAACCTAAAATACAAGCACCCGAAAAACAGGAAGAGCAAGCAGAAATTTGGGTAAAAGTAGCCATTGATCCCATACAAAATACTCAAAAAGCGGACCAAACATTGTTGACTGAAGAAAAAGCTTTACCAATTAAAAAGAAAAAATCGCTGGGTCAAATGATTAGACAATTAAAAAATTTGATGGATGGAGAAGCAGTAAACGACAATAATCCCAACACCATACAAGAAGGCATTCATCAGGTTGCCAATAAATATTATCAGACAGAAGAAAAATTCAAACAAACATTTCAATAAGTTATGAAAAAGATCATCACCCTATTCGTCCTATTAGTTTCACAAAGTGTTTTCGCAAATGAAATTCAAGATAGCCTTTTATTGAGAATTGATAAGCGTGACCAGAAGATCATTGGAAATCCCTCTGACCAAGGAAGGCCACTGAAAGAAGAAATCGAAAAGCTATTCTTGAAGAAGAACATTGTACTGACCGACAGCATCTGGCAAAATATCCGAACAATGATCCGCTCAGAATCTGATACAAACAATGAATTGATCATGAACATTGGAAATCAAAAAGTGCAGATAGCCATTTTGAAAAGAGAAGATTATCGAACAGAAAAAGAGAATCTGAAAAAAGACAGAGGAGAGAGAGAAGAGAGAAGAGACCAGAGAGAAGAGAGAAAAGAGGAAATAAAAGTAGGCTTAAATGGTGTACATATCGTGGATGGCAAAGAGGAAGTGCATGTAGATTGGAATGGTGTACATGTAAAAGAAGCGAATGGTTATGAAACAAAAGTAATTTGGGGACAGGATACTAGCAAAATACATCCAAAAGAAAAGCAATTAAATTTATACAACCGCAAGGGATTGAATTTCTACCTTGGATTGAACGGATTAAGTGGGAAAGCTCCAGAAGTACAAACAACCATTTATCCACAGCCATTCATTGATGCGGATTTGAATCTAAAACCATTAAGTTCAAGATATGTTTATCTTGAAATAGCGCGAACAGCTACCGTAAAAAGGTACAAAAAGAGTGCCCTAAAAATTGGATATGGCATTGGATTGGAATGGTATAATTTCATGTTTGATCACAACCGAGTAGTGCAAAATAACTCCAATCGTACCGTCTTTCAACCAACACTTGGCAGCAATAATCAAGAATTAAAATACATAAAAAATAAATTAAGTGTTAGTTATTTAACCTTACCCATCATGCCTTATTGGTCCTTCCCGAAAACTTCGACATTTCAAATGATCGCTGTGGGTGGTTACCTATCTTACCGAATCGATAGTTGGACAAAAACAATTGAAGAAAAAAATGAAAACCTGGTAAAAAACTCAAACAACTTCAATATAAATCAGTTTAGGTACGGTTTAAAGGCTGAATTTGCCATTAAAAACTTCCCAGATGTATTTTTCAATTATGATTTAAGTCCCATTTTTGATGTAAATCAAGGTCCCCAAATGACAGGATTCAGTTTTGGAATCAAATTATTATGAAATTAATTGAAAATATTTAGTAGAAGGCTTTGCAGAAATAAAAAATTGAGCTACTTTTGCGAACTATTTCAACGAAAAGTTACGTTGATTTAAGAATTAGGGGATATACCAGAGCGGCCAAATGGGGCAGACTGTAAATCTGCTGGTGAATGCCTACGGTGGTTCGAATCCATCTGTCCCCACAATTCAAATAAAGGAAAAATAATTTTTTCTACATGGTAATTTTAAGCGGGAGTAGCTCATTTGGTAGAGCGATAGCCTTCCAAGCTATAGGTGGCGGGTTCGAGCCCCGTCTCCCGCTCAATAAAATTTTTATTGAGTCAAGCTTAATAATTGCAAGTAGCCGAAAGGTAAAAGCCTTTGTAGCTCAGTGGTAGAGCACTTCCTTGGTAAGGAAGAGGTCGGCAGTTCAATCCTGCTCAAAGGCTCTAAACATAAGCGGAATTAATCAGTATTACATTTTGAAACTTTTTATAAATAATTAAGAACTAAATAATCATGGCAAAAGAAAATTTTGACCGAAGTAAACCCCACGTAAACATTGGTACTATTGGCCACGTTGACCACGGTAAAACTACATTGACTGCTGCTATCACAAAAGTTCTTTCTGAAAAAGGTCTAGCTGAGAAGAAAGATTTCTCTTCAATTGACTCAGCTCCAGAAGAGAAAGAGCGTGGTATCACTATCAATACTGCTCACGTTGAGTATTCAACACTTAACCGTCACTACGCACACGTTGACTGTCCAGGTCACGCGGATTATGTGAAGAACATGGTTACTGGTGCTGCTCAAATGGACGGCGCTATCATCGTAGTAGCTGCAACTGACGGACCAATGCCTCAAACTCGTGAGCACATCCTTTTGGCTCGCCAAGTAGGTGTACCTCAATTAGTTGTATTCATGAACAAAGTCGATTTAGTTGACGATCCAGAATTATTAGAATTAGTAGAAATGGAAATTCGTGAGTTGTTGTCATTCTACAACTTCGACGGAGATAACATTCCAGTAATTCAAGGTTCTGCATTAGGTGGACTAAACGGTGATGCGAAGTGGGTTGGAAAAATTGACGAGTTAATGGATGCAGTTGATAACTGGATTCCACTTCCTGCTCGTGCAACTGACAAGCCATTCTTGATGCCGGTTGAAGACGTATTCTCGATCACTGGTCGTGGTACTGTAGCAACTGGCCGTATCGAAACAGGTATCATCAACTCTGGTGAGACTGTTGATATCTTAGGTATGGGAGCTGAAAACTTGAAATCAGTAGTAACTGGTGTTGAGATGTTCCGTAAAATATTAGATCGCGGTGAAGCTGGTGATAACGTAGGTTTATTGTTACGTGGTATTGAGAAAACTG
>JBILRJ010000253.1:0-4636 GCA_044372695.1 Spirosomataceae bacterium | reverse complement strand
AAGATAGAAAACCGGAAGATAGAAGAGAGAAAAATAGAATAATATAATAAAAATCACCCTACCAACCGGTGCCTGAGGTGGTTGCTGAGGGCCTCGAAGCACTCGAAGGCACCGCTGAAGAAGTGAGAAGACCGATGCCTGAGCGGAGTCGAAGGCGGAGGGCGTGAGAGAGAAGAGAGAAAATGGGAAGAGAGAAAACCGGAAGATAGAAGAGAGAAAAATAGAAAATATAATAAAAATCACCCTGCCAACCGGTGCCTGAGGCTCTCGAAGGCAGCGCTGAAGAAGATAGAAAACCGGAAGATAGAAGAGAGAAAAATAGAATAATATAATAAAAATCACCCTACCAACCGGTGCCTGAGGTGGTTGCTGAGGGCCTCGAAGTACTCGAAGGCAGCGCTGAAGAAATGAGAAGACCGATGCCTGAGCCGAAGGCGGAGACAGATATCACATGGTAAGGAAATCAATCAAGATTGATTATATTTATCCAAGTTCCATAGATGATGTAATAAAACGCTTTCAAGGCGTCAGTCAAGCTATCGTAAAACTACATTAAAATACATCATACAACCAATCAAAAACCAGAATGACACTGCCACCAATTGGTGTTAAAAGTGGCCTACGGTTTGAATTTAATAATCCATGCAATTTCATACAATCACTACCACAATATTTTAATAATGGGGGATTATTGCCATCAATTTAATTAAATCAATTGCTTAAGTATGAAAAGAAAAAATGTTTTACTGTATATAAACAGTTTAATGGTGGGAGGAATGGAAAAGCAAACGTTGTATTTGGCAAAATATCTTAATAAAGAATTGTTTAATGTTATCGTTTTGACTCAGAACACCGACAAGGGTGGCTTAAGGGATGAATTTTATCAAACTGGATGCAAGATATTAGACATGGGAAGTAATTCATTACCTACAAATAAAAATTCTTTCAATCCATTACTTGCATTAAAATTAGTAAAGGTGTTGAAAAAAGAAAGAATTGATGTTGTTTATTTGAATTCACCGGCTAACCTAATTTATTTTCAAATAGCAAAATTGTTTTTATTCAGGAAAATTATTCAAATTGGATCATTTAGGGCGATAGACTTTTGGAAAGGTCATCTTGGACACCAATTTAAGAAATTTGACATTGTGTTGGCTCAATTATTGTATTCCACATCAAATCATACCATAGTAAATTCGAATACCGTAAAGGATCATTATGAGGATCTATTGAGAATCAATAAAAGTCATCCTATCATAGTAATTAATAACGGATGTGATTTCAACTATACTATTTCTAAAACAGTTACCGAAGTAAGGCATGAATTAAATTTAGACAGAAAAGATTTTTTTGTTCTAATGCTTGCTCGACTAGACCCTTCGAAAGATTTTACTACCCTCTTGGAATCTGCTAAAATTTTAAAAGGTTTGGATAATTCCATCAAATTGATCCTCATGGGAGATGGGCCTTTGAAACATCAACTTGAAATGGATGTAATTGCTTTTGAATTAAAAGACAACGTATTTCTAATAGGAGAGAAAGTCGATTCTTATAATTACATCAACGCATGCGATCTTTCCATTTTATCGACACATGGGGAAGGCTTTTCTAACACCATTTTAGAATCCATGTTCTTTAAGAAAACGGTTATAGCCACAAGGGTTGGTGGCAACATTGATGTGATTGGGGACACAAATAATTACGGTTTTTTAGTGAAACCTAGATCCCCTAAGGATCTAGCTGAAAAAATAGTTTCTTCAAAATTAAATAGCGCGCTTACTACTCAAATTGGTTTGAATGCGAGTAAAAGAATCAATGAGATGTGTAATATTTCAAAATATGTAGAAGCCTATGAGCATATTTTTATGCAAGAAAATTAAATAGATATGATAGTATAGTATTGATTAGTTATTAATGCTAATTAAGGGTTAAAACACTTTGGGTCATTCGTTATAAATATTTCATTTATGGCCAAAGCTTAATCCTAACGAAAGATTTGAACGCAGCCTACTAAATTATGAATGATGAATTATGAGTTATGAATGTTTTTTCAAACTGAATAATTCCTAGGTTTAAATTCATACTTCATAACCCATAATTCATAATTCAATATATTCGTCTTGGATTAAGCAAAAGAAAAAAGTTTTTTTGTTTCTTTTTTTTCAAAAAAAGAAATGCCTTAGAAAAGGAATTAGCCAATAAATTGCATTGTAATTCAGGATTGGCTTATCCTCAATCCATTAGTACGGAATTTAAATACTTATTTCAACTCTTAATTCGCATTAATAACTAACATCTATTTTTTCAATAAATTCTACAAAAAAATAACTAATACCTAATAACTAATAACTATTTTTCTTATCTTTGCACCCCAAATAAAATTGATTATTAACTAAAGTTCAGCATGTTAGCCCAGCATGTTGATGTAATTCGGGCGACAAATATGTCAAAACAACCAAAAGATTTCGACTGGGATTTAGTCGAAGGAAAAGGATTCGGAGGAAATTATTCTTCAGATCAAAAAGCACAAATGGAAGCCGCAATCGAGGCTACATTGAATTCAGTTACTGAAAAAGAGGTAGTAAAAGGTGTTGTTGTAAGTAAAACAGACCGCGAAGTTATCGTAAACATCGGATTTAAGTCTGACGGTTTAGTATCTGCTTCTGAATTCCGCGATATGCCGGATTTGAAGGCAGGCGATGAGGTAGAAGTGTACATTGAGAATCAAGAAGATGCCAATGGACAATTGATCCTTTCTCGTAAATTAGCGAAGGTAATGGGAGCTTGGACTAACATCGAAAGAGCGTTAGAAGAGGATACCATCATCAATGGTTTCGTGAAGCGTCGTACAAAAGGTGGTTTAATTGTGGATATTTTTGGAATTGAGGCGTTCTTGCCAGGTTCTCAAATTGACGTTAAGCCAATCCGTGATTTCGATATTTTTGTTGGTAAAAATATGGAAGTTAAAGTGGTTAAAATCAACCACACAAATGATAACGTAGTTGTTTCTCATAAAGTATTGATCGAAAAAGATCTAGAGGCACAACGTCAAACAATCTTAACTAACTTAGACAAAGGTCAAGTATTAGAAGGTGTGATCAAAAACATGACTAATTTCGGTGTGTTCATCGACTTAGGTGGTGTGGATGGTTTACTTCACATTACTGATATCTCGTGGGGACGTATCAACCATCCACAAGAGGTGTTGAAGTTAGATCAAAAAATTCAAGTAGTAGTTTTAGATTTCGACGAGAACAAGAAGCGTATTTCTTTGGGTATGAAGCAATTACAAGCTCATCCTTGGGAAGCATTAGCTACTGATGTTGAGGTTGGATCTAAAGTGAAAGGTAAAATCGTTAACGTTGCTGATTACGGTGCTTTCTTAGAAGTATTGCCAGGCGTTGAAGGTTTGATCCACGTTTCAGAAATGTCTTGGTCACAACATTTACGTAATCCACAAGATTTCTTAAAAGTGGGTGATGAAATGGAAGCAGTTGTGTTAACCTTAGATCGTTCTGAGCGCAAGATGTCATTGGGCGTAAAGCAATTGACAGAAGATCCTTGGACTAAGACTGACTTACTTTCTAAGTATGCAGTTGGAACAAAACATAAAGGTACAGTTCGTAACTTAACCAACTTCGGTCTATTCTTAGAATTAGAAGAAGGAATTGATGGTTTAGTACACGTTTCTGATTTATCTTGGACAAAGAAAATCAAGCATCCATCTGAGTTTGTGAAAGTTGGAGATGCTTTAGACGTAATCGTTATCGAATTAGATGCGGAGAATCGTCGTTTAGCTCTTGGACATAAGCAATTAGAAGAGAATCCTTGGGATACTTTCGAAAGCGTTTTCACAGTAGGATCTACGCACAAAGCAACTGTTATTTCTAAAAATGACAAGATGGCGGTGTTAGAGTTACCTTACGGTATTGAAGGCCTAGCTCCATTCAAGCAATTGGTGAAAGCAGATGAGTCGACTGCAGAAGCAGGAGAGTCATTGGATTTCGTAGTAACTGAATTCCAAAAAGATGATCGCAAAATCATTCTTTCTCATACACGTACATTTACAGAAGCTACTGCAGAAGAAAATGCTGCTGCAGCCACTGCTGCTGCGAAGCCAGAGAAGAAAAAAGCAGCTAAAACAACTGAAAAAGTAACAGTTGCAGCTGAAAAATCTACGATGGGTGATATCGGTGCATTATCTGCATTGAAAGAGCAAATGGAAGGTGCTGAAAGAGAGCAAGCAATCAAAAAATTAGAGAAAAAATCTAAAAAAGCTGAGTAATCTCTTTATAGAATAATTGATTGAAAGGGGAACCATTGTGTTCCCCTTTTTTTATTTTATGGAAAAAACGATTGGTTATTAATGCGAATCAAGGGTTGAAATATCCAATTTACACTTCTCTTCTTACCGCTTTTGGCTTTGACTCAGCTCACCCAACGCTAATTATTCTTATTTAGGACTTATAAATGAATTTGCGGTTAATCCGACGAAAGATTTGAGTGAAAACTGATAAATCATGAAGTGTTAATTAACAATTGCTTTTACAAATCAGGACCTTGACTAGCTTGGTCGTGTTCACTTTTCAATTCCACGGATTTCATCCGCGGTTATGCATAATCAACCCCTGCGGGG
>JBILRJ010000252.1:0-4647 GCA_044372695.1 Spirosomataceae bacterium | reverse complement strand
CAGCGACTCATCGTCGTGATTTTTTAAAGATGTTAGGTTTTGGTGTTGCTGCAGTTTCATTGGCAGCATGCGAGGCGCCGGTTAAAAACACCATCCCTTATTTGAACAAACCTGAAGATGTTGAGCCAACTATCGCCAACTGGTATGCTTCCACTTACGTAGATGGTGGTGAATACGCTTCAATTTTGGTTAAGACACGCGAAGGTCGCCCAATAAAAATAGAAGGAAATAAACTTTCTTCCGTTTCAAAAGGAGCCCTTTCTGCTAGAGCTCACGCTTCAGTACTTAGCCTATATGATAATGAGAAATTAAAAGGACCTCAAGCAGCTGGAAAATCAAGCGACTGGGCTCAATTAGATAAAGAATTTGTTGCCAAATTATCAGCAGTTGCTGCAAAAGGCGGACAAATTAGAATCGTATCAAATACTGTTCTTTCTCCAACAACTAAAAAAGTAATTGGCGACTTTATTTCAAAATATCCAACTACTCAACATGTAGTGTATGATGCAAATCCAGCTTATGGTTTGACACAAGCGCATGGAGGAATTTTACCAAGCATTGATTTTAGTAAGGCTAAAACCATTGTTTCTTTAGGAGCTGATTTCCTAGGTACATGGGTTGCACCAACTGAATTCGCAGCTCAATGGGCAATCACTCGCCGAGTAAGTTCAGAAAAAGGCGGCAAAAAAGACATGTCTCGTCATTATCAATTTGAGACAATCTTATCTAATACAGGAGCGAATGCAGATTATCGTTCAAGTTACAAACCTTCTCAAGAAGGTTTAGTAGCCCTTACATTATACAATGCTGTTGCTAAATTAACAGGTGCTGCTGCGATTGCAGGTGCAAGTGTTAAAGTAGATCATTTGGAAAAAGCAGCCAAAGATTTAGTTGCGTCAAAAGGTGCATCTATCGTTGTAGCTGGATCCAATGACCCAGAAGTTCAAAAAATAGTTGTTGCGATCAACGGATTAGTTGGTGCTTACGGAACAACCATCAATACCGCTATTGCTGTTAATTACCGCCAAGGTAATGACATGGCAATGGCTAATTTCATTAAAGAAGCAAGTGCAGGTTCAATCGCTGCTGTGATCTTCTACAATGCAAATCCGGTGTACAATCATCCAATGGGCGCTGCATTAGCCAAAGCTTTACCAAACATTGGTTTAAGTTTAGCAACAAACGACCGTGCAGATGAAACTGCTTCATTGTGTCAGTTCAATGCTCCTGATTCACACTATTTGGAATCATGGAACGATGCTGAACCAAAAGCAGGAATATATTCATTAAGTCAACCAACCATCTCTACCATTTTCAAAACTCGACAAGCACAAGATAGTTTCTTGACTTGGGCCGGTATTGCAGGAGATTATGCAACTTATTTAGAGCGTAATTGGGAAGCAAATATCTTGAAAGGTGGAGCAGTTCAATGGAAAGCTGCTTTACATGATGGGGTTTTTGGATCATCAGAAATTGTATCAAGTGCAAGTCCTTCAGTAGATGTAAATGCATCCGCTGCTGCGATTTCAAAAGCATACAAAGCCAATTCAACTGATTTAGAAATTGCCATTTACGAGAAAGTAGGTTTAGGAACAGGTTCTCAAGCCAACAACCCTTGGTTACAAGAATTCCCTGAGCCGGTATCGAAAGCATGTTGGGATAATTATGCATCCATTTCTCAACCAACAGCAACTAAGTTAAAATTAAAGCAAGGAGACGTAGTTAAGGTTAGCGCAAAAGGTTACGAAGTAACGTTGCCGATACTAGTTCAACCAGGTCAAGCTTCAGATACCATCGCCATCGCTATCGGATACGGTAGAACAAAAGCAGGTAAATCAGCTGATGGAGTGGGAGTAAATGCATACCCATTCATTTCAGAAATTAACGGTGCTTGTGTAGGAGTTTGTACTCAAGGAGTTAGCTTAACTCCAACAGGTGAAGAAAAAGCAATCGCTCAGACACAAACACATAATACAGTAATGGCGCGTCAAGCTGTTGTTCAAGAAACTGTATTAGGCGCATTTATTAAAAATCCACAATCAGGAAGGTATAAGCCAGAAATTAGTACAGCAGAAGGTAAAAAGTCTGCGATGGACATAACCTTGTGGAATGGTCATAAATACAATAACCACGCTTGGGGCATGGTGATCGATTTGAATACTTGTACAGGATGTTCAGCATGTGTGGTTTCATGTTCTGCTGAAAACAATGTGCCGGTTGTCGGTCGTCAAGAAGTTATTAACCGTCGTGAAATGCACTGGATGCGTATTGACCGTTATTACTCTTCAGATGCGGAGGTAGAAGATGTACAAGGATTAGAAATTGCTTCGGATAACCCAGAGGTTGTATTCCAACCGATGTTATGTCAACACTGTAATAACGCCCCTTGTGAAACAGTTTGTCCAGTATTGGCCACTACTCACTCATCAGAAGGTTTAAACCAAATGACATATAACCGTTGTATAGGTACTCGTTATTGTGCTAACAACTGTCCGTACAAAGTACGTCGTTTCAACTGGTTCCGTTATTTCCAAACAGATGATTTCGATTTCCATTTCAACAATGACTTAGGTCGTATGGTGATTAACCCAGATGTGACCGTTCGTTCACGTGGGGTGATGGAGAAATGCTCGATGTGTGTTCAAAGAATTCAAGAAGGTAAGTTGACCGCAAAGAAAGAAAAGAGAAGACCGGTAGATGGAGAAATTCAAGTAGCTTGTGCTCAATCTTGTCCAACCAATGCCATTACATTTGGTGACATGAACGATCCAGCATCAGAGATTTCCAAATTATTAGCAGTTGAGAAAGAAGGTAGAGCTTACGGCGTTATCGAGGAAATCAATGTTAAGCCAAACATTTCATATTTAATGAAAGTAAGAAACAAAGAAGCCCACAAAGCTTAATTGTCGAAATAAAATTATTCAAAACGTAATAAACTATAATAAATATATGTCGCACGTTGTATCACCCATAAGAGAGCGTCTAGTAACCGGAGGCAAATCTTATTCAGATGTCACCCACGATATTTGTAAGCAGGTAGAAGGAGAACCCACCAAAGAGTGGAAATGGGCATTTGGCATTTCATGCATTATTTTTGCTTATGGAGCTTATTGCTTATTTTATACTTGGTGGCAAGGAATTGGTGTTTGGGGATTAAATAAAACAGTCGGTTGGGCATGGGATATCACCAACTTCGTATGGTGGGTAGGTATCGGTCACGCAGGTACTTTGATCTCGGCGGTATTATTATTGTTCCGTCAAAAATGGAGAACCTCAATTAACCGTTCTGCAGAAGCGATGACCATCTTTGCTGTACTTTGTGCTGCATCCTTTATTTTGGCCCACATGGGTCGTCCATGGTTAGCACACTGGGCATTGCCTTTGCCAAATACATTTGGTTCTTTATGGGTTAACTTTAACTCGCCTTTGGTTTGGGACGTTTTTGCTATCTCAACTTATTTATCCGTTTCCTTGTTATTTTGGTACATGGGATTGGTTCCTGATTTGGCAACAATCCGTGATAGAGCAACCACAAAAGGTAGAAAATTTTGGTATGGCTTTTTCAGTTTAGGTTGGAATGGATCAGCTAAAACTTGGGCTAGATACGAATACATGTCCTTGATTTTGGCAGGTATTTCAACACCTTTGGTACTTTCTGTACACACGATTGTATCCATGGACTTTGCAACGTCTGTTATCCCAGGATGGCACACAACAATCTTCCCTCCTTACTTCGTTGCAGGAGCAATTTTCTCAGGTTTTGCGATGGTTCAGACCTTGTTGTTGATCACTCGTGTAGTTTTTAAACTAGAGGATTACATCACCATTGAACACATTGAGATGATGAACATTGTCATCACAATCACTGGTTCTATTGTGGGAATTGCTTATTTAACAGAATTTTTCATTGCCTGGTATTCCGGTGTGGAATACGAAAGCTATGCTTTTATTAACAGAGCTACAGGACCATATTGGTGGGCTTATTGGATGATGATGACGTGTAACGTAATTTCTCCACAATTGTTCTGGTCAAAGAGCATTCGTACCAACTTATTGGTATCATTCTTCCTATCCATTGTAGTAAACGTTGGTATGTGGTTTGAGCGTTTTGTGATCATTGTAACATCCTTGCACCGTGATTACATCCCATCTTCTTGGGCAATGTTCTCGCCTACCATGTATGATATCGGAGATTACATCTTCTCATTTGGTTTGTTCTTCACCTTATTCTTCCTTTTTGCTAAATTTTTACCCGTGGTAAATATGGCAGAAGTGAAATCAGTAATGAAAGGAGTTTCAACCAACTATCCAGCGAAAAAAGCAAGGAAAGAAAGTAAAAGCGAAGAATAAGAAAATTGGAAATCAGAAATTAAAATACGATGAGTTCGACAAGTAATTACATTTTAGGAGTTTTTGATGATGAGGACGAAGTTTTGCACGCGGTTAGCGAGGTAAAAGCCAAAGGAATCAAAATTGAAGAAGTTTACACTCCCTTTCCCATTCACGGTTTAGATACCGCTTTGGGGCACCCACGAACACGTTTGCCAATTGCGGCATTTATGTTCGGAACTTTGGGACTAATATGTGCTCAAGCATTGATCAATTATACCATGGTATTTGATTGGCCAATGATCATTGGAGGTAAAG
>JBILRJ010000251.1:0-4674 GCA_044372695.1 Spirosomataceae bacterium | reverse complement strand
AAATCGAAATAATTATGAGCAAGCCGAAAGTCATATTAGCATTCAGCGGAGGTTTAGATACCTCTTTTTGTGTCAAATACTTGACGGAAGAACGCGGAATGGAAGTGCATTCTGCTTTGGTAGATACGGGAGGTTTTTCACCCGCCGAATTAAAAACCATTGAAGAAAAAGCCTATTCCTTGGGAGTAACATCGCACGTTACCTTGGATGTGGTACAAGAGTATTACCACGATTGTTTGCGGTATTTGGTGTACGGAAATGTCTTAAAAAACAATACCTATCCCCTATCCGTATCGGCTGAACGCGTATTTCAAGCTACAGCCGTAGCTAAATATGCCGAAAAATTGGGTGCCAAAGCTATTGCGCATGGCAGTACAGGAGCTGGAAATGATCAAGTACGTTTCGACGTAGTATTTCGAATATTGGTTCCAGCATGTGAAGTCATTACGCCCATTCGTGATCTACAACTTTCGCGTGAGGCAGAAATTGAGTTTTTGAAAGCCAAAGGTGTGGTGCAAGAATGGCACAAAGCAGCATATTCCATCAACAAAGGTTTGTGGGGTACATCCGTTGGCGGAAAAGAAACCTTAACTTCCAATGGTTATTTGCCGGAAGAGGCTTGGCCGACACAATTGACCAATCACCAAGCTCAAAAAATCACTTTGGAATTTGAAAAAGGGGAATTGGTGGGTTTAAATGGAAAAAAATCAGAATCAACAGTCGCAGCGATCCGTGAATTAACGGAAATAGCTGGAGCATATGCCATTGGTAGAGACATCCACGTGGGAGATACCATCATTGGGATCAAAGGCCGAGTGGGATTTGAAGCACCTGCGCCTTTGATCATCATCAAGGCCCATCATGCCCTTGAAAAACATGTTTTGACCAAACACCAATTGTATTGGAAACAAAATTTGGGTGATATGTACGGAACCTTGTTGCACGAAGGACAATTCCTAGAGCCTGTGATGCGCAACTTTGAAACGTTTTTGGAAGATACGCAATCGAATGTGACCGGAACGGTCCATGTTCAATTAGCCCCATACCAATTCCATGTTTTGGGAATTGAATCGAAATACGACCTAATGTCCTCGGCATTTGGCGCGTATGGAGAAATGAACAAAGCTTGGTCTGGAGATGATGTAAGAGGTTTCTCAAAAATCGTTTCTAACCAAACGATGATACATCGGAAGGTGAATGAGTAGATGAGGTAAGAGGTATGATGTATGATGTAAGATGTAAGATGTAAGAAGTAAGAGGTAAGAGGTAAGAGGTAAGAGGTAAGAGGTAAGAGGTAAGAGGTAAGAGGTAAGAGGCAAGAGGTAAGAGGTAAGAGGTAAAAGGTAAAAGGTAAGAGTCTATTCCCGTTTTCTCTCTTCTCTCTTCTCTCTTCCCATTTTCTCTCTTCTCTCTTCCCATTTTCTCTCTTCTCTCTTCTCTCTTCCCATTTTCTCTCTTCTCTCTTCTCTCGCTATCTTAAAAAAAATAAATATGAATGCAAGAATAGGAATTATCGGAGGTGCGGGGTATACTGGAGGCGAATTATTGCGAATTTTAATCCATCATCCTTTGGTGGATGTCGCGTTTGTGCATTCCAATTCACAAGCGGGAAAGCCTGTTTACCAGACGCATACGGATTTATTGGGTTCTACGAATTTGCATTTTGTCAAAGAGATTTTTCCGGTTGATGTATTGTTTTTATGTTCGGGGCATGGAGAATCAAAAAAATTCTTAGCTGCCAATGACATTGCATGGCACACCAAAATTGTTGATTTAAGTACCGATTACCGAGATGAATCGGATGGATTTGTATATGGTTTGGCAGAATTTCAAAAAGAAAAAATTCAATCTGCCACTAAAATTGCCAATCCAGGTTGCTTTGCTACTTCCATTGAATTAGCCATGTTGCCTTTAGCCGATAAGGGATTGATTCAATCTGCTATTCATGTTTCGGCAGTTACAGGTTCCACAGGTGCTGGGCAAGCCTTGTCGAATTCCACGCATTTTTCGTGGAGAAACAACAATGCAAGTATTTACAAGGCCTTCAATCACCAGCATTTAACGGAAATTGGTCAAACCCTTCAATACAATGCCGTACAACCGAAGGTCAATTTCATTCCGTACAGGGGAAATTTTTCCAGAGGAATTATGGCCAATGTTTACACAGATTACGCTGGCACTTTGGAAGAAGCGAAAGAACTTTACGAGTCGTTTTACCAAGATTCTCCATTTGTGTTTGTCAGCGAACAAGCGGTAGATGTTAAACAGGTGGTGAATACCAATAAATGTTTTTTGCATTTGGAATTACATGAAGGCCAATTATTGGTTACTTCAGTGATCGATAATTTATTAAAAGGGGCATCTGGGCAAGCGGTTCAAAACATGAACCTCATGATGGGATGGCCAGAGGACAGCGGACTCAAATTAAAGGCCATCGGATTTTAAGGACTTTAATGATTACAATAAAGAAAGCAATATGAAATTATTTGATGTATATCCACTTTACCCCATTGAACTTGTGAAAGCACAAGGCTCAAAAGTTTGGGACAAAAATGGAAAAGAATATTTGGATCTTTACGGAGGACACGCGGTAATTTCCATCGGACATTCTCATCCCTATTATGTGGAGAAAATGACCAAGCAATTGAACAAAATCGGCTTTTACTCGAATTCCATCATCATTTCGGGACAAGAAGAATTAGCGGAAAAATTAGGACGTGTTTCGGGCTATGCGGATTACAACTTATTCTTAACCAACTCTGGGGCAGAATCCAATGAAAATGCATTAAAATTGGCCTCATTCCACACCGGAAGAAAAAAAGTCGTGGCGTTTAGCCACGCATTTCACGGAAGAACGGCCGGGGCAGTAGCTGTAACAGACAACCCGAGCATTGTAGCGCCCATCAACGACACCTCGCATGTGAGTTTTTTACCATTTAATCAATTAGAAGGATTAGAAGAGGGAATCACAGAAGAGACTTGTGCGGTCATTGTAGAAGGAATTCAAGGGGTTGGAGGCATTCAAGTGGCAAGTGATCCATTTTTATTGGCACTGAGAAAGCGTTGCGATGAAACAGGCGCCATGTTGATCTTGGATTCTGTTCAATGCGGATATGGAAGATCCGGAAAGTTTTTTTCTCATCAATTTGCTGGCATCCATCCAGATATGATGACCACCGCCAAAGGCATGGGAAATGGATTCCCGATTGGTGGGGTCTTGATTTCTCCGAAAATCAAGGCGAGTTTTGGACTCTTAGGAACGACATTTGGTGGCAATCATTTGGCTTGCACAGCAGCCAATGCGGTGTTGGATGTGATGGAAAAGGAGAATTTAATGGCCAATGCAGAAAAAATAGGCAATTATTTGATGCAGGAATTACAAGGAATTTCAGGAATAAAAGAATTGAGAGGCAAAGGATTGATGATCGGAATTGAATTGGAACAAGCAGTTGGACCCATCAGAGATGCACTTTTGAACAAAGAAAATATCTTCTGCGGCTATGCCGGAAAACATACGCTAAGACTGCTTCCTAGTTTAGGAATTGATCAAAAGATTGCAGATCAATTCTTAACAAGTTTAAAAACGGTACTCAATTAATTGATAATTTAAGTCTCGAATAAAATAAAGACTTGCTTTTTCAGCAGAAATGTAATTATTTTGCGTTCCTTTTGAACTCAATAATTCAGAAAATTAAATTAAAAACAAAGTATATAATCAATATTCAATGGCATTAATTACAAAAATTAGAGAAAAATCGGGTGTTGCTGCTGCAGCAATTGCGATCAGTTTAGTATTGTTTCTTGTAGGTAGTGATATTTTTCAAGGTAATTCATCTTTGTTCGGGGGTAATGCTCAGGAGATCGGGGAAATTGCTGGAGAAAGCATCATGATAGCTGATTTCCAAAAGAAAGTGGAAGAAGCTACAGCTAACTACACAGCACAAACTGGCAAAGGACCCGGAGAACAAGAGCAATCGATGATTCGTGACCAAGTTTGGAACCAATATATTTTAGAAATTGCCTACAAAAAAGAATTTGATGCTTTGGGCATTAAAGTATCTGATGATGAATTAATCGACATGGTGCAGGGAAATAACATTCACCCATCAGTTCGTCAGCAATTCACCAATCCACAAACAGGTCAATTTGACAAGACATTTGTGATTCAATTTTTGAAAAACTTAAAAACCATGCCTGTTCAACAACAACAAGCTTGGGCAAATTTTGAGAAATCAATTTCTCAAGATCGCATTCGTTCAAAATATGAGAATCTGATTCGCCAATCTACTTACGTTACTCAAGCAGAAGCGCAAAAAGAATACCAAACACAAACCGCCAAATTCAGTGCACGTTTATTATACGTTCCCTTCTTTTCTATTTCCGATTCAACTGTTAAAGTAACGGATACTCAATTAGAGGAATATTTGGCCAAACACAAAGATCAATTCAAAGGAGCCAATACACGTTCTATTCAGTACGTTACCTTCCCTGTAATTCCAACCCAACAAGATACCGTTGAATTTTACAATTCGATCAAGAAATTGGCCAAGGATTTAGCTGTGGCTCCAAACGATTCTGCATTTGCCATGTTGAATTCAGATGTTCGTACACCTTATTTAGTGTCATATTCAGAAATTCCAGAGCAAGTAAGAGCTCAATTAGGTACTTTCCAAG
>JBILRJ010000250.1:0-4717 GCA_044372695.1 Spirosomataceae bacterium | reverse complement strand
CGTCAGTCGATCCCAAAGCGTCACCGCTTCCCCTTTGCCATTCAGACCCACTTGCTGTGCAGCATGTTCCCTGTATCGAATCAAGGGATCATTCAAAAAACCAATCCGATTTTCCATCGAGAGCCAAAGCGAAATCCAGCCATCATGGATTAATTCCTCTATGAGTTGGGGTACTGGGAAAATTTCAGGAATGATTTTGGAACGAATTGCCAAAGTGGCGCCTGTTACCACATATCCCCTCAAAAGAATGTCAAAAGCTCCACCATCTTTCCAAGAATTTTGCAATTCTTCCACAAATTGAATTTGCTCAAATGAAGTCACTCCCGTAGGAATGCCTGATTGATTGATCATGGTGGCATTGGAAAAAACCGCATCTTTTTGCGGATTTTCCAAGAAATAATTCCATTGCTTTTCCACTTTGTTAGGCTCCCAAAGGTCATCTTGATCACACAGAAAAATGATTTCACCCGAACAAGCTTTGATGCAATTTTCAAAATTCTTGCTACTACCAAGGTTTTTCTCGTTTTGGTGTATGCGAACTGTAAAGGGCACTTTTTGTTGAAAATCTGTTAACAATTGAATCGTAGAATCCGTCGATTTATCATCAAATACCAGCAATTCATCAATCATTTTACTTTGATGAAGAATGCTTTGCAATTGCTTTTCCAGAAATTTTTCACCGTTATAGGTGCAAAGTGCAACGGAAATGATTGGATTCAAATTGAGTGATTTTTTTTAAAATTACGAAAAGAAAATTACATGGGAACATAAACCAACTTCTTGGTTTCAAAAAACTCCTCGTCAAAAACCTCATACAATTCATGTAATTTATGTTTTTTGCCAAATTCCGCCAATTCCTCCTCCAAGTCACCACCTTTTAGGCAAATGAGTCCATTTCGCATCGTATGAAAATGATTGGGGCTTACTTTTTTATGGACCCAATAATAAAATGGAGTTAGGCGTGTAACTGCCCGACTTACAATAAATTCAAAATCTTGTTCAAGGTCCTCAGCCCGGCCGTGGATGGCTACCACATTAGTTAAACCCAAAGATTCAGCTACTCCATTCACCACTTTGATTTTTTTTCCGATGCTATCAATCAAGGTAAATTGAGAATTTGGAAATAAAATAGCCAAGGGAATACCTGGAAAACCACCGCCTGTACCTACATCTAAAATTTCAGTCCCATCTTTGAAACCAATGAATTTAGCAATGGCCAAAGAATGCAAAACATGGTGCAGCATCAAGTTGTCGATATCTTTGCGAGAGACCACATTGATTTTCTCATTCCATTCAGCATACAAAACGGGCAATTGTTCGAACTGCTCCAATTGTACTGGAGAAATACTAGGGAAATACTTTTTTATGAGCTCTGCTTTCATTCTTTTCTATTTTTTCTTTCTTCTTGCCTTTTTGGCCTCGGAAAGTAATTTTTTTGCTTCTGTATATTGGCTCGATTTTTTATCCGCCTTATCCATCACCTCTTTACAAAGATCCACGGCCTTATCAAATTCATTTTCTTGAAAAGAGGCTCGTGCCAAACCCAACAAAGCGGCCCAATAATACCCTGAATCCTTGGTACCAGATTGTTCGCTAAATTCAATGCATTGATTAAAATACTTCTTGCCCTCTTCCAAATTTTTGAAAATATACAATTGGTAATAACCTAAAATATAACTGGCATATCTTCCTGAAACGGCCTCATAACCCGGCTGACGCTGTTCAATCTTAGCAAGTATACTTTTGCAAATGGGGATTGCCTCATCCAATTTGCCAGCCATGTAGGCTGATCGTGCATGGTATCTTTCAAAAAAAGGGTTATCCGGAAAATTTTCGTGGGTGTACTTCGCCAATTCATAAGACTTTTCCGTCGATCCTTCCATGGCATAAATTTGCAATAGAAAGTAGCGTGCTTCCGTTCGGGTATAAAAGGCTTGGTAACTAACCTGCTCCAACTGTTTAATCCCCTGATTTTTATTTGCCTTCGGGAAAAGCCATAAAACAGGGCGAAGAAGAGGAAAATTTTGTTTGATGAAATGGTAATAATAATTATAAAGTCCATCGCCAAACATCAATTCTGGACTGAAATCCGCAAAATTTCGGGAATTATCCAGAAATTTCAAGGCATTTTTAGCTGCCAAAGTAGCCCTGGTCCAATGCTTACGCTCGGCATGCAAACGGCCTTTGAAACCATAAGCCGCCGCCAAAAAGAAAGCTGCTTCGGGATTTTCCGTATCATCCCAAATGGCTTCCGCCTTTTTAATACTGGCATCCATGTACTCCACCAAGCGGTCGTCATACACCTCATTAGAAGTATTGGGAACAATTTTCCACCATTGAACCAGTCCCAAAAGAAAATCAGGAAGAGGATGATTTGGGTATTTGATTTTTAGGTAATTGAACTCTCTTTCTGCCTCAGGAAATTTGAAATTATACATCAAATTAATGGCATTGGTGGCCTCAATTTGTACTTCTGCGGTTAGCAAAAGCATTCCTTTGGACCGCTCCTTTTCGGCTTCTTCTGTCCTCTTCCACCATTGACCTTCCGACTGGAAGGATAATAGAAGAAAACAGAAGATGAAAAGCCAAAATTTAAGAGGATAATTCAATTTCTTCACCATTTTTATTCAGGAATTTGAAATCCGTTATGCCAAAAGAAGAATCTTCCATGATGTTGATCCAAACTTTGTAAGTCAAAAACCATTTCATTCGCATAGAAGGAAATCCTTTGGTGAAATACGCACTTAAAAATGGATGAACAAGTAAGGTTAATTTTTTCTCGTTCTGTTTGCTTACCAAATGCTCAACATGTTGATCAATGATGTCAGAAACAGCTATACTAGCAGTAATAGTTCCAGTTCCACCGCAACTAGAGCAGACCTCGTGTGTTGCCACATTCATTTCAGGTCTTACCCTTTGGCGGGTGATTTGCATCAAACCAAACTTGGTCAAAGGCAATATGGTGAACTTGGATCGGTCCGTTTTCATTTCATCTCGCATGATGTCCTGAATCAACTTCCGATTGTCCGCTTTTTTCATGTCAATGAAATCGATGACAATGATGCCACCCATGTCACGCAATCTCAATTGTCGAGCAATTTCTTTGGCCGCCTCGCGATTTACACTCAAAGCCGTAGCTTCTTGATCTTCTTCTGAATTGGACTTGTTTCCCGAATTGACGTCAATGACGTGCAAGGCTTCCGTATGTTCAACAATTAAATATCCACCACCTGGTAAAGATACAGAACGTCCAAAAAGCATTTTTAATTGCTTTTCGATGCCAACTTGTTCAAACAATTTGGTTTTCCCTGTGTGAAGTTTAACAATTTTCTCTTTCTCTGGCGCAACGGTATGTACATAGTTTTTCGCTTCATTGTACAAATCAGGGCTATCCACAATGACATTGTCGAAATCCTTGTTCAATAAATCGCGCAGCATTGAAGTTGCCCGACTCATTTCCCCGATGATTCGATCAGTTGATTTTGCGTCGGCCAATTTTTTGATTCCTTCCTCCCATTTAGCAATGGAATCATATAAATCGCGCTCCATTTCTTCTACAGCCTTTCCTTCTGCAACCGTTCGCACGATGACACCAAAGTTCTTTGGTTTGATGGAGGACATCAATTTCAATAAACGGGATCTTTCAGCCTTGGAAGTAATTTTCTTGGAAATATTCACTCCGTTGGCAAAAGGAACTAATACTAAAAATCTTCCTGCAATACTGATGTCGCAAGATAAACGAGGTCCTTTGGTAGAGATGGGTTCTTTCACTACCTGGACAAGTACGGCTTGATTCCGTGTTAATACTTTATCGATTTTCCCTAATTTGTCAATTTCTTCTTCGATTTTGTAATTTTCAATCTTGATGCTTTTCCCTTTTTTGGTTAATACATCCCGAGTGAATCTATGAAGTGTGTTCAAATTAGGACCTAGATCTTGATAATGCAAAAATGCATCCTTTTCATATCCAATATCGATAAACGCAGCATTTAGTCCAGAAACTAATTTCTTGACGGTCCCTAGATAAATGTCTCCAACAGAAAATTGAGGCTCTGATTGCTCAATATGATACTCTACAATCCTTTTGTCATGCAAAAGGGCAATTCTATCTCCCTTGGGGGTAGAATTAATGATTAATTCATTACTCACAATAAGTTGACGAGAAGAATGTTAATGGGCGTTTGCCCCAAAATCTAAATTACGCACGAATTTAAACACCAAAAACAGGCCATTTATTTGATAAAATGCCTGTTCTTGGGTGTAAATTACCCATTCAAAAAGAATAAGTAACCGCTTAACTATTTCTTCTTATGACGATTCTTACGAAGACGTTTCTTTCTTTTGTGTGTTGAAATCTTATGACGTTTTCTTTTTTTTCCGCAAGGCATACCTTTGAGCGTTTAATGTTTAAAATAAATTACGAGGATTGATTTTCAACCTCAATGTTTTTGCATTTCTGCAAGCAATTCTTTAGCTGCTTTTTGCTCTTCCGTGTCCTTAGATTCTTTAAGAACTCGATTAAGCACTTTTTCAGCTTCATCATGTTTATCTAACTGGGCCAAACAAAAACCGAGGTTCAATGCGGCTTTGAAGTTGTTAGGTTCCAGCTTCAATATCTGTGTGAATCGTTCTTGACCTTTGCCAAATTGATTCGATTTCATGGACAATAGTCCCAAATTAAACAAAGCAGGCACGAAGGTCGGCTCTTGTTCAATCA
>JBILRJ010000034.1:0-17382 GCA_044372695.1 Spirosomataceae bacterium | reverse complement strand
CCTCTTCCCATCTCGAACAGAGAAGTTAAGCCCCGCACCGCTGATGATACTGGGATCAAACCCGGGAAAGTAAGTAAGCTCCAAATTATTAACATCAAGCCAATCCTTAACAGGGTTGGCTTTTTTTGTGGCCGGAAGATGGGAAGAGAGAGGAGAGAGAAAACGGGAAGAGAGAAGAGAGAAAATGATGTAAGATGTAAAAGTTTCTGAAGTACAATAAAACGCGCTCGGCTGTGCCGAGTGTGTACTATGAATTGAACTTGAAGAGGGAAGATGGGAAGAGAGAAAATGGGAAGAGAGAAGAGAGAAAAATTTTTAGCTATTTATATTTTAATCGCGGAGTATTTCTTTCTCAAATTTCAAAGAGATCATTCTTGGTTGTGTATTATCAACCCATCTGGGCTTATTTTGTCAAATAGTAAATCCTTCTCCTACATTAGCCTAAAAGGCTATAATTTGCATAACCTTGTGTACAGTCCTTGGAAACAAGTCAGCTTGTTGATAAAAATAATAATTTAAAAGTTTAATTTATATTCAAATCCTAGTGTTTTGAAACATATTTCGAAACGAAATATGATTGATTAATTTTCTATCCTTTTCCTTAATCCTTATTTGTGTTTTAGCGTGTTATACAAATGATATATTCCTGCAAAAATTGCAATTAACGGTAAAATGGTAAAGGTGATTATTACTAACTTATTAAAATTTAACAAATCCTCATAAAAGATTCCCGTACTTAGACCACCTGTTATTAATAATATGCTCAAAAGTATATTGTCTATTTTTGTCTTCATTTTTAGCTAATATATTCATCAGTTTTAATTAGGGAAACTAAGGAAAATTATTTTTATTGTCTCAATTTACCTCAATTTATTTAAATGCAAGTACATTGTTCTATAGCCAATGTTGAAGTCATAACTGCTATTGCACTGTTACTCTTGATGTAACCGCCGACCAAAATGCATGCTGCTTAGTCTCTAATTATTGTATCATTACAAACCATACATACTCACAATCCTACTTATTTGAATAATTCTTTGTATTTATATTTTTTAATGTTTAATTCCATCCAATAAGGCAACTTTGGTTTTTAAAAATAATTGCAAAATGTTTTAGTTTTTTTAGACTTTTTATTACTATAATTGCAATTAATAATTTATTTAACTAATCACTATGAACCACTTGTCTTTCTTTTTTTCAAATTTCAACTGAGTATTTTTTTCCATAATTGAAATAATTTTCCTTTCTAACCTCTCACCTATACCCAAATGACCATGCAAAATATTGATAAAATTCTAAAAATTATGAACGTAGTTTTTTTGATATTTCCACTTCTAATTGCTCTCCAATTTTTAGAAATTATTCAATATTCTGAAGATGAAATGTTATTGTATGTGTGTTTATCTGCAGTGCCTAGTATCTTATTCATGTTTAGAATTGCTTACAAACGTTCATCATAAATGCAATTATTCAACTAATATAAGTCGAATGAAAATATATAAAATAGTATTAATTTTTTTGGGTTATTTAGTTGTGATCATTTTAGGAATTTATTCCATCGAGTACGAAAATAGTCAAGCAGCTCTGCTATTTCATTCGATATGTTTAATCAACACTTTATACCTAATTTTTCAATGTTTTAAAAGAAAATAAATAAATGATGATTTTATTTTTTTAGTTCATGATTTAGCAATATTTTTTTCTTATTTTTTTTAACGCTTACTTCCTTGTTTTTTATTTTAGCTATTTAGTTCATTAATTTTTTCTTTTATTTTTTATTACATTTATTATTCTTATAATTACATTCTATTGTTTTATTTAACTAACCACGATGCTGCAGTTCATCTCCCCATAATTCTTGGTTTTAGCAAATAGAATAAATTCAATTTATTTCTACCTATAATTTTATACCCTTTTCTCTCAATATGATGCTTTGGAAAATTCAACAACGTTTAACTTATTTAAATAAGTTAATTACCCTCAAATCAACTGGTACGCCTAAAGAACTTGCTATTAAATTATCCATTACAGAGCGTTCTTGGTATAAATTAAAGGATGAATTAGTCAATGATTTAAACTGGCCTATTGAGTATGATCCCGGTAAAAGAAGTTATGTCTACAAGGATAATGTATGCTTTGAAATGGGATTTCGAAAATTGTCTAATGAAAAGAGTTCTGATCTATTAGGTGGGAAGCTTTTTTATCCAAAGCATTTAATTTCTGTTTATTTCCTGCATCATTTTTTTAGATTTTAACAATGAAATCTGTCGTTTTTTTGTATCCCAATCTAGCAGGTCATCTTAATCCTACCATTTTATTAAGTAAGGAGTTTCAAAATAGAGGCTATAAGGTTTATTATGCTGGGTTAATGGACTTAATTCCGTTTACTAAAACTAATCAGTTTGAATATTATGCTTTAAATGTCCTTCCTTTTGCTATTGGATTTGATAGCATTGTTCATCATGGTAAAAAAGAAAAGTGGTTGGAGAGTTTATTGGATCGCTTTTCCAATAAACGCTTTGATCAGCGAAAAGAGCAAATAGAAAAACTTTTTAATGATCTTAATCCTGAATGGATTTTTTTAGATGAATTTAATTTTACCGACTTTCTTTTTTGTTATCCCTATTTGCAAGGTAGGCGGATCATTCAGCTTCAAACTAAGTTCCCTGATTACAAGAATGGCCATTCTCCTCCTTTGTGTTTATATAAGTTTCCTGATAAAAACGTACCTTATTTATGGAATAAGTACATGTTTAAAAAGAAATTGAAAATATTTTTGGATAGCATTGTTTTCTTTGGGAAAAGTGATCTAAACCTGCTCAAAAATGCATTTAAGGTGTTGCAAATTGATTCCCAGTTTAAAATTAATATAGAAAAAGCCTTCAAGCCAACGTTTAACCAGGTGGAAGAGTGGTTTTTAGTCCCAAAGGAGTTAGACTTTGATGGACAAGATTTACAAGCTTGGCAACATTACATTGGCCCCATGGTTGATTTGAATAAAACAGAAACGCTTGAAACCAATTATTTATCTTTTATTCAAAAACGAAATGTAAATAAAAGTGGGAAATTGATTTACTGTTCATTAGGTACCGTGTTGAAAACCCATTTAAGAAATAATTTAAAATTAGGACAAACGTTTTTTCAAAATCTACTCACAATAGCCAGTGAAAAGCCGAATTTATATTTGATTATATCGCTAGAAAAAGATCTCCAACGACAATTCTTTGGTGCTGCAGCGAATGAATTAGATAATGTTTTAATGGTCGATTATGCTCCACAAATGGATGTGCTTAAACAATGTGATTTATTCTTGACACATGCCGGTTTAGGGTCTATTGTAGAAGCTATTTTTACTTCTACGCCGATGTTGTTATTCCCCTTAAATGAACTGTGGGACCAAAATGGCAACGCAGCAAGAGTTGTTGCTAAAAATATGGGAAGAAAAGGTGATTTATCTTTTTCTGTTAGCCAGTTGAGTGCCGAAATAGATATACTATTAAAAGGGTCTCATTTTAAATCTGCAACTCTTGGCTTATGTGAATTATGGAAGAATAAGTATAAAGAAAATTATTTTTTGAAATTTTTGGACCACTGAACTTTTAGTTCAGTGAACGACGCTAATATTGTATCACCTTACAATGGTGTAAGGCAATTTATAAACATTCGAAAAAATGAAACATATTGTTTTTAACGAAACTGAAAATTTAATTGGAGGAGGTGAGAGATGTCACCTTGCAATGGGTATCATTACTGGCGGATCGGCAAGTTTCTTTAGCGTTCCAACACCAATTACGTGGTCTTTAGCAATTGTTGGTACAACTGTAGGATTATTAGGTGCTTATTTTTGCAGATAACTTTAAACTTAAATTAACATGAAAAATTTAGAATTAACAGAAAATATTATTGGTGGAGGTTGGGGGTGCTTTTTTGCAGGTGTAGGGTGCGCTGCAACAGTAGCTGCAACAGTAGCCGCAGGATGGTCACCTGCAGCAGTTATACCCGGAGTTGCTGCTGTTGCAACTTGTGGTGGTGCAATATATGCTTGTAGATAAATTCAACATGAATAGTTTCCAATAACTTCATTGGAAACTATTCATTTTAACAATTATTTTTTAAAAACATGAAAAGAATTTTACTTAAATCAATTAACGTTATTTCATTAATTGGATCTATTGTTTTAACTCTTAATTTTTTCAATCTATTTAATCTGAAACTAGAAGAAGATTACATATTAATTTTAATTTACGTTTCAGCGCTTCCAGGATGGGTATTTATTGTTAACATATTACTAAAATCAATAAAAAAATAGAATTAAAGAAATCGAAATTCATATTTTTTTTCTCATTTAAATTTACACTTATATTTAATTTTGAAAAATTACCAAATTTTATTTTGTATTTATTTTTATTCCTTAATAATGGTATTTCTTACAAATAAATACATTTTAACTTCAGAACTATATTATAATTCCCTTGGTGAACAATTAGCACTTCAAAAAATTACAGAAATAATTGAGCAGAAAGAGAAATATGCTTGGGTAGGATATGTCTTTTTGCCCATCGTATATTTGATCAAATTTACTTTGATGTCATTGGTGTTGTTCTCCGGTTTTTATTTTTTTGAGATCAAGGCTAAATTTTCGCAGATTTTCAAAGTAGCAATGCTTTCAGAATTTCCTTTTTTATTACTTGCTCTTTTTAAATTTTATTGGTTTTTTGTGATTCAAACTAAATACGAATTGAATGATTTACAATATTTTTCTCCTGCTTCATTGCTTCAATTTTTTGATATTAAACAACTTGAAAATTGGCAAATTTATCCTTTACAATTGATAAGTATTTTTGAATTGTCATATTGGGTTCTATTAGTTTACTGGATAAAGGAATTCAGCTTAGCCTCTGTAAAAATTGGAATTAATATTTTATTATCAAGCTATTTACCTGCCTTATTAATTTGGATAGCATTTATTACTTTTTTAACCCTAAATTTTACTTAAAAATTGAGAAAACCACTATTATTTATCAGTATTATATTTGTTGTATTCTCCTTAGCTTTTTTGATGTATAAAAGCTTATCTAAAATTGAAGAAAAAAAACAATTTAATTCGTTAATTAAATCATTACCAAAGACCTCTGTTTTTCATTGGATTGGGAGTCAACCCTCTTTAAATAAACATAAAACTATTATCTTATTTTTTCATCCAGAATGTGAACATTGCCAATATGAAGCAAAAAGTATTGTTTCTAAATTGAATCAATTGGGATCTACAAATATTTGGTGGATTTCTTCTGCTGATAAATCTTCTATCCAATTGTTTTTGAAAAAATATCAATTAAATACGCTCCCTAACCAGTATTTTGCTCATTTACCAATTGAATTAATTTCCACAACTTTTGGATCCATTTCTGTACCTCATATTTTTATCTATGATGAAAATCAACTCCTTCTGAAGGAATTCAAAGGAGAAACTAAAATAGAAGCCCTTATTAAATACCTGCATTAAAACCCCTTTTCAAGTTTATTCATTACTCTCATAATAACCCTATCCTTATTTTATGCCTCTTTCTTTTTCAAAACAAAATAATTTTATTCATGCCTTTGTATTACAACACGATGAATCAGACTGCGGCGTTGCCTGTTTATTGTCCATAATTCAGTATCACAGGGGGGGGGTACATTAGAAAGATTACGTGAGTTAAGTGGCACTAGTATTCAGGGAACAAGTTTGTTGGGTCTTCAGCAGGCGGCTAATGTATATGGACTTCAAGCGGATGCTTTTGAAGTGGATGATGTAGAAGTTTTTAAAAAGGAAGCAACGTTTCCTTGTATTTTACATGTAGTAATAGATGATAAATTAGAACATTTTGTTATTTGTTTAAAACCACCTATCGAAAATAAAGTTGAGATATTTGATCCTGCAGGTGGATTTGAAACATGGTCAATGGATAAATTGCTAAGAGTGTGGAAATCCAGGGCAGTTTTATTGCTAAAGCAAACTGATGAATTTCAGCAGGTCGAAGATGAAAGGAAGAGTAAATATTTGTGGGTCAAGAATATCTTACAAAACGATTGGCCATTGATTAGTATTGCAATAGTTCTTGGTATCATTTTGGCTGTTTTAGGTTTAGCAACAGCCCTATTTAGTCAAAAATTATTGGATGAGATATTGCCCAAGCATCAAACTGAAAGACTTTGGTTGGGAATATGTTTATTAACGATTTTACTAATTGCTCGTGCTGCTATTAATTATTTACGCACTTTCTTTTTACTCCGTCAAAGTAAGGATTTCAACAACAGGGTCCTAGAGGATTTTTACATCAAATTACTTCATTTACCTCAAACTTTTTTCAATGGAAGAAAAACGGGTGAAATCATGGCAAGAATCAATGATACAAGAAGAATTCAATCGGTCATAGGTTTTTTGACAGGAAATGTGGTAATAGATGTATTAGTGATACTGATTTCATCCGTTTTTTTATTTAATTATTCACTGCTTATTGGATGGATTTCATTGATAAGTATTCCGCTTTACGGGGCATTAATTTATTTGTTTAGTGATAAAATTTTATCAGAGCAAAAGCTTTTGATGCGTAATTATGCCAGCTCTGAAAGTCATTTTGTGGATGCAATTACAGGTATTTCAGATATTAAAGTGGCAAATAAAGAATCTTTTTTCGGCAAGGTTGGTACTTTGTTTTACAGTAATTTTCAAGAAAAAAACTACGATTTAGGTTTGTTGGGTAATCGCTATGGATTTTGGAATGAAATAATAAATGCTGGACTATTGATTGGTATTTTAGTCATCGCTTCATTGTCGGTTTTGAACAAAACCATCAAAATTGGAGAAATGATGGCTATCATTTCGATAGGTTCAGGAATGATAGGTTCTGTCGGACGTCTTGTTACCACCAATATTCAACTTCAGGAAGCCAGAGTAGCTTTTGATCGTATGTTTGAGTTTTCATCAATGACGCCTGAAATTAAAGACATTGAAAATACTACTAATGCAGGTAGTAATCCATTTGTCATCAATTCTGTTGAAATTCAAAATTTGGCCTTTCGTTTTCCAGGCAAAAGTCAATTACTAAAGGATCTAAATTTGACTTTACGTAAAGGTGAGTTTGTCGCATTAATTGGCGAGGTAGGTTCAGGTAAAAGTATATTTTTTCAAATACTCCAAAAGTTTCAAAATTTTGAAAATGGTCAAATTATTGTTAATGGTACCATATCATTTCAAGACATTGCTCCAAATGTTTGGAGAAATGCGATTGGGGTTGTATCTCAAGATGTTAAAATTTTCAATACGAACTTGCTTGATAATATAGTTATGGGAGACTTATTGCAAGAAGGTGAAAGAGCGGTTGCATTTTGTGAAAAATTTGGATTTAATCATTTTTTTGAATCCTTACCACAAGGATATTTAACCATAGTAGGAGAAGAAGGAGTTAATCTTTCAGGTGGACAAAAACAATTAGTAGCTTTAGCTAGGGCATTATATAGAAAACCGTCGTTGTTGATCTTGGATGAGGCCACATCTGCTATGGATAAGAATACGGAATTATTTGTACTCAATTTAATAGAAAAAATTAAAACTGAAAGTTGTGTTATTATGGTTACTCATCGAGCAAATATTGAGCGTATTGCGGATAAAGTTTACCAGTTGCAAAATGGTGTTTCTAGTTTGGTTCGATAGATTGATGCTATATGGAAGGGTATTTTTTATGAAAAGAGTTGTAACTATATCCTCTTACCTCTTACCTTCTACATTATACCTCCTAACTACCCACAATTCCCACAAACCCCCTGAATCAACAAATTGCTTTCTTGTTTGCTGAATCCTTCTGGTAAGGAAATTTTTGGGATATGAACATCTTCTAAACAGGTTGTTTGCCCGCATTCGCTGCATTTGAAATGCACATGGTCATGCTGATGCGAATGGTCGTGGTTATGGCATAATTCTTTGCATAGTGCGTATTTTGTGCCTCCAATGTCATCTAGGACTTTGTGGATCAATCCTTGTTGCAAGAAACTTTTTAAGGTTCTGTACACTGTTACTCGGTCAAATTGAGCCCCTAAACTTTGTTCGATGTCAAATTGACTTTGTGCATAATTAATTCCTTGTAAAATGCCTAATACGGCGGTTCTACAGGGTGTTTCCCTTAAATCGAAATCCGATAAATTGAGGTCCTTTTTTGCCATTTTATGCCTGTAAATGTTCCGTTTGCAATTTGACCATTTTTTGGTAAACTCCTTTCGGTTTAACTAATAATTCTTCATGCGTTCCGGCTTCAATGATCTTTCCTTCTTTCATCACAATAATCTGATCTGCAGACCGAATGGTAGACAATCTATGTGCAATGATCAAACTCGTTCGGTTCTTCATTAATTCTTCTAAGGCTATTTGCACCCATTTCTCCGACTCAGAATCCAATGCGGAAGTCGCCTCGTCTAACAACAAGAATTTCGGGTCTTTCAAGATCGCTCTTGCTATCGCAATTCGTTGCCTTTGCCCTCCTGATAATTTAACTCCTCTTTCACCTACCATTGTTTCCCATTGCTCTGGAAATCCTTCTATGAATTCTTTTGCATAAGCCAATTCAGCTGCTTTTTCTATTTCCTCAAAACTTGCATCGGGTTTTCCATAAGCAATGTTTTCGCGTATCGTGCCGCCAAATAACAAGACTTCCTGCGGTACCAAGGCTACCATTTTTCGCCAATTTTCTACCGATAATTCTTGTATGTTTTTTCCATTCAAAGAGATACTCCCAGCATTGGGTTCATAAAAACGCATGAATAATTGTGCCAAGGTCGATTTTCCTGTTCCCGATGATCCCACAATGGCCACTTTTTGTCCGGGTTGTATGGTAAAATTGATGCCTTTGATGATCTCTACTTCTGGTCTGCCTGGATAAGAAAATTGTAAATCTTTGACTTCAATTTCACCAAATGCAATGGGATTTTCATCATAATGTTGAACCAACGATACTTCCGAAGGATCATTTAATATCTCTAAGATTCGATCAGAAGCGCCAATGGTTTTTTGCAATTGGGCATAAATGTCGCCTAAACCACCTACCGAACCTCCAATGAAGGCTGTGTAAAATATAAAGGTTAATAATTCGGCTAAGATTAAATCGCCTTGAGCTACCAATTGCGCACCATACCAAACTACTCCGACAATCCCTCCAAACAAGGCAAATATGACAAAACTGACAAATCCACCTCTAAAAGTAGCAGCCTTTAAAGCTTGTGTAACCACTTTTTCCAAAGATGCCGAATACCTGGCTACTTCCCATTTTTCGTTGGTAAATGCTTTGACGGCTTGAATGGATTGGAAGGTTTCCTCCACAATGATGTTGGTACTCGCTAATTCATCTTGCGATTTTTTGGACACTTTTCGGATGTATTTACCAAAAATTAGTGCTGCAACTACCAGAAAAGGGAAAGTCGCCAACATAAACAATGTCAGTTTCCAAGATATGTAGGTGATCAATGCAATTCCACCTATGAGTGTGAAAATTTGCCTGAAAAATTCCGCTAAAGTAATGGATAGCACATCTTGTAATTGTGTGATATCTGAGGTAATGCGACTCATCATTTCACCGACTCTGCGCTTTTCAAACAAGGCGATGGGTAAGGTGATGATTTTTCCGTAAAGCGTTTGACGGACATCTCGCATGGCTTTTTCAGAAACCTGCGTGAAGGTGTAGATTCTAAAAAAAGATAGAATGGCTTGTACAATTAAAATACTAAAGAAGAATACGGTTACTTCATTAATGTGGTATTTCGACTTCCCTTCCATCACTTTCGTCATTTCACCAATCAACAATGGGAAGCTTAAGGTGGTTAAATTCGATAGAAATAAAAAAACCATTCCCAAGGTAAATACCCATCGATAGGGTAGTATAAACCTGAAAATTTTAAGGGCCTTCCCAATGCCTTCTTTATTTACTTTTGCTGCATCTTTGGGATCTACACCAGTACCCATTTTTCCGTGTCTTTTTGCCATGCTATTCTGCTTCTTTTTCTGCCGTACCTCTGTAGCCGGACCCTTGTAAAATGATGTTTGCGTCTTTGGTCTGCATAATTTGCACCAAATTCTTATTTTCGTTTTTGTGTTGAAACCTTGTCACAATGGTGTATCCCAACCATCTTCCAATGGATCCCGGACAAGCGGGGCCTATTTCGGTAGTTTTAGGTCGCTCACCCAAATATTTTGTTTTGGTAAATTCATCTTGCTTGTACAACAAGCTTTTGTCGATAAAATGTTCCCAAATCAGGGATTGATAGGCTTCAGTTTCGGCTATTTCTTTATTCGAATAACCAAATAATAGACTATCCGCTAAATTGGGTAAAATCTTTTTGGTGAAATAATACCCTTTCCCGTACCAAATCATATCACTCAACAAAGTACTATTTTCAGATTCATGCAAATTGAATTTGGCCGAATACAATAAAATGATTTGTCCCAAAACAGCTTCCGGAGACATTCTTCTCATTTGGTAAGAATAGGTATTGGGAGGCAAATAAAGTGCATTTTTGCCCATGAAATAATCTAATCCAATGACAATCAAACTGTCTGAAATGACCAAATCCTGCGCAGGGAATTGTCCTATACCGCCGAACCCTGAAAACACCGTACGTATTTTAGGTATTTGAGTATTTGGATATTGATTTTTAATCTGTTGAAACGCTTCCTTTAATCCTTTTTCTAATCGATTATTCCCGTAATAGGTACTTTGTTGTGCTTGCTCATAGAATTTTTTTAAAGCTGGATTTTGAAACAAGGGAAACAATTTTTCTGCCAATTTCCGGGAATCACTAATCCGAGTTTGAAAATAAGCCTCTAGTACATCTGGGTTTGCTTTCAATAAACTATCAAGTGCATTTTCTGATGTGCATGCCGCGATGGCTTGATCCAATCGTTGGAAATCCAATTGAATATCGACTTTTACTACAGCTTCCTCTTTCTCTTTTTGTTTGCTCTCACAGGAAAGCAAGCCTGAAAGGAGCAAGCAAATGGATAAAACCTGAAAAAGGTGCTTGTTTATCATTAGGCCAATCTGGCTAAAATTTCTTTCAAAGAGTTTATTTTTGTTTCAGCATCCTGCAACTTTTGACGCTCACGCTCCACTAAATCCGCTTTGGCATTTTGCACAAAACGCTCATTAGCTAATTTAGCTTCTACCGATTTTTTGAATCCTTCCAAATAAACTAATTCCTTTTCCGTTTCAGCTTTTAATTCCTCTGGATTCACCTCTTCTTCCAATGGAACGGCAAATTGATCGGATTTGACAACAAACGTTTGTGCGTCTGTTATATTATCTTGACTGAAAGACACATTTTCTACATTCGCCAACTTCATTAAAATGGCTTTTGTTGAATGATAAGCTGCCTCATTAGAAGTTTTGATCACTAAATTCAGAGCCAATTTCGGTGAAAGTTGTTTGGCGTTTCTAATTTCACGGATTTTCGTAATGATCTCAAATAATTGATCAAATTGTGCGACTAACTCTGAATTAACCGAATTGGCTTTTGGAAATTCAGCTACGCAAATGCTTTCATTTTCCTTTCTGTTTTCAATATTCTGCCAAATTTCCTCCGTGATAAATGGCATGTAAGGATGAAGTAAACGCATTAATTGATCGAATAAACGAAGGGTAGCGTTTAAAGTTTCAGAATGTATCGGACTTTGATAAGCTGGTTTGATGATTTCCAAGTATTTGCCACAAAAATCATCCCAAATTAAATTGTAGATGGATAACAAGGCGTCTGAAATACGGAACTTTGTGAAATGATCTTCTACATCAATCAGGGTTTGTGAAATTTTGGATTCAAACCAAAGAATGGCCAAGCTATGCTCAGGGAGGTTTTGGCCATCAATTACCTCTAAACCTTTCATCAAACGAAATGCATTCCAAATCTTATTCGAGAAGTTTCGGCCTTGTTCACATAATTTATCATCAAATAACAAATCATTTCCAGCAGGTGCCGAAAACAACAAGCCTGAACGAACGCCATCAGCTCCAAATTTCTCAATCAATTCCAAAGGATCCGGAGAGTTGCCCAAGGATTTAGACATTTTCCGACCTTGCTTATCTCGAACAATACCTGTTAAATAAACATTTCTAAAAGGTAATTCTTCTCTCCATTCATAACCGGCAATGATCATTCTCGCTACCCAAAAGAATAAAATATCGGGTCCGGTAACTAAATCATTGGTTGGGTAATAATAACTAATGTCTTCGTTTTTAGGGTTTTCAATGCCGTCAAAAACGGAAATTGGCCATAACCAAGAAGAGAACCAAGTATCCAACACATCTGGATCTTGCGTTAAATCATCTTCTACCAAAGCAAATAATTGATATTTTTCTCTGGCGATTTTTAATGCTTCTTGTTTATCCTTGGCAACGATCACTGTGCCGTCTTGCAAATAGAAAGCAGGGATTTGTTGTCCCCACCACAATTGGCGAGAAATACACCAATCGCGGACATTTTCCATCCAAGAACGGTAGGTATTTTTGAATTTTGCAGGATGCAATTGGATGTCGTCGTTCATGACATGATCCAGAGCTGGTTTGGCTAATTCCTCCATTTTTAAGAACCATTGCAAAGAAAGTTTCGGCTCTATTACCGCTCCCGTTCTTTCCGATGTTCCAACCGTAGATTTGTATTCTTCAGTTTCTGTTAAAAAACCTTCTTCCTTTAATTGCTTTACAATTCTTTTTCTGGCCTCAAATCGATCAACTCCCACAAAAATAACTGCCTTTTCGTTCAAAGTTCCGTCATCATTTAAGATGTCGATAACCGGCAATTTATGTTTAATCCCTAGCTCATAATCGTTCAAATCATGCGCAGGAGTAACTTTTAAGCATCCTGTACCAAAGTCAGTACTCACATATTCGTCAGGAATTATGCTGATTTCACGATTAATCAATGGGATTAATACCTTTTTGCCGTGTAAATGAAGGTATCTTGGGTCTTCTGGATTGACACAAATCGCCGCATCTGCCATAATGGTTTCAGGCCTTGTGGTAGCAATCGTTACAAAACCAGATCCATCGACTAATGGATATTGAATATGGAATAATTTCGCTTGAACGTCTTTGTAAATTACTTCTTCATCTGACAAAGCTGTTTTTCCTTGAGGATCCCAATTGACCATTCTAATTCCACGATAGATTAGGCCCTTGTTGTATAATCGAACAAACGTATCAATAACTGCCTGATAAAGTGAAGGCTCCATTGTGAAACGCGTACGATCCCAGTCGCAAGAAGCACCCAATTTTTTCAGTTGTTCCAGAATAATACCTCCGTATTTTTCTTTCCATTCAAAAGCATGCGCTAAAAATTCTTCTCTAGAAATATCCTTTTTCTCAATGCCTTTTTCTTTTAGCATCGCGACTACTTTTGCTTCTGTGGCAATGGATGCATGATCCGTTCCAGGTACCCAACAAGCTTCTTTTCCAGACATTCTCGCTTTGCGAATCAACACATCTTGAATGGTATTATTCAACATATGACCCATGTGTAAAACTCCTGTAACGTTTGGCGGAGGAATCACAATGGAATAGGGTTCTTTGTTGGGATTTGGCTTAGAAACAAAATACTTGTTTTCTAGCCAATATTGGTACCATTTTTGTTCAATCTCCTGCGGAGCGTAGTTCTTGTCAATCATAAAAGATATGCTAATCCACCCTTTGATTTTTAGGGTATAAGTTCAATCAACAAAGATAAATGTTTTTTATTAGGGAAAGGAATGGATGTATGATGTATGACGTAAGATGTATGAAAATTGTTGATTTTTTTCGCACAAAAATCGTAATTTCATTTTTAAATTTATCTGATTCATACATCATACATCATACATCATACATCAAATGATCGGAATTATATTATTATTGGGAACATTTTTAATTATGGAGGGTGTAGCCTGGCTGACTCATAAATACATCATGCATGGAATTATGTGGAATTGGCATGAATCGCATCATGTGCATCACAAAAATTTGTTGGAAAAAAATGATTTATTTTCTGTCGTTTTTGGAATTAGCTCAACATTGACGATCATCGTAGGTAGCGAATTTACTGAGTTCGGCTTTTTATTTTGGATTGGCCTTGGAATTGCCACTTATGGCATTTTTTACTTTATCTTCCATGATATCATCGTTCACCGTCGAGTGAAAATCAAATACAAGGCTAAGAATTCTTATCTTAAAAGGTTAATCAAGGCACATTATGTGCACCACGAAGTACATACCAAAGACGGCGCAGAAGCTTTTGGGTTTTTATATGCTCCGAAGAAATTTGAATGATGTATGATGTATGAGGTAAGATGTAAGATGGATTTTAGAACTAAGAATTTTACATCTTACGTCATACATCTTACATCGTATTTATTCAACGAATCCCACCCCAACGGTTGAATTAGAAAATTCATCAATCAGGATAAATGCTCCATTGGATGGATTTTCGGCATATTTGTCGGCCATGATGGCTTGAGCTGTTTTTAATTGAATACTTCCTATTTCATTTAATTTTAAGGAATCGACTTGGGAGTCCGATGTTTGTGCAACTACATCCAATTTTTCAGTTACTTGAACAATCTTCGCTTTGGTTAAATGAACACCGTGTTGCAATAAATAGGTTTTTCCTGCACTTAAGGCTTGGTGGTCTAACCAGCAAATTTTGGCTGAAAAATCTTTTAATTGAGGTGCAGAGCTATCTTCCGCCAATACAAGTGCATTTCCTCTTGAGATATCAACGTCATGATCCAATGTGATAACGATTGAATCACCTGCTTCTGCTTTTTCCAAGGTATCACTATATCTTTCGATACTTGCAATTAGGCTTTCTTGCCCTGTAGGTAAAACTTTGACTTTATCACCAATCTTGAATGTTCCACTGGAGATTTTTCCAGCATAACCTCTGTAATCGTGGTGAGTTTCTGTTTTTGGACGAATGACCCATTGAACTTGGAAACGAGCAGGTGCTTGCGCCAAAGTTTCTGCAAATTGGAAATCTTCCAATTCTCCCAAAAGGCTTTTTCCTGTGTACCAAGGCATTTTTTCAGAATGCTTGGTGATGTTTTCACCAAACAATGAGGAGATAGGTAAAAAGCTAATGCTTTGACCTTCAAAACTGGTTTGTTCAATTAAATGGCTAAGACTGCTTTTGATATTCTCGAATGTCGATTCTTGATATTGGACCAAATCCATTTTATTGATGCAAATAATCACTTTGGGAATGCGTAATAAAGCCGCAATGGATAAGTGCCTGGCTGTTTGTTCCACGATTCCTTGGCGGGCATCAATTAAAATCAAAGAAACTTTGGCTGTAGATGCGCCTGTTACCATGTTTCTGGTATATTCTACGTGGCCTGGTGTGTCTGCAATGATGTATTTTCGTTGGGGAGTTGAAAAATAAATGTGCGCAACGTCAATGGTGATTCCTTGCTCACGTTCTGCGATTAAACCATCGGTTAATAAAGATAAATCCAAAAAGTCTAAGCCTTTACGTTTGGAAGCGCTTTCTAAGGCTTCAATTTTATCTTTGGTAATTGAATTTGTTTCATACAACAAGCGACCAATCAAGGTACTTTTACCATCATCCACCGAACCTGCTGTTGCTATACGTAATATATCCATCTTCTTCTTTCTCTTCGATTAAAAATATCCTTGTTGTTTCCTTTTTTCCATGGCTGCTTCTGAACGCTTGTCATCAATACGTGCTCCCCGCTCTGAAATTTCAGCTGATAATATTTCTTCGATGATGACATCAATGTCACTTGCCTCAGATGCCACTGCTGCGGTACAAGTCATGTCCCCCACGGTACGGAAACGAACCGTTGCTTCAAATGGAATTTCATCTGCCTCTTTGTTCAAGTATGCAGAATCTGCCCAAAGCATACCGTCTCGTTCAATGACTTGTCTTTTATGTGAATAATAAATACTCGGAATTTCCATTTTTTCTTCTTTGATGTAATTCCAAACATCTAATTCTGTCCAATTGGAAATGGGAAAAATTCGAACATTTTCACCTACTCCAATTCGGCCATTTAACATATCAAATAATTCTGGACGTTGACGCTTGGCATCCCACTGGCCAAAATCATCGCGAACAGAAAAAATACGTTCTTTAGCTCTTGCTTTTTCTTCATCTCTTCTAGCACCGCCAATACAAGCATCAAACTTAAATTCTTCAATCGTATCTAATAATGTAACCGTTTGAAGTACATTTCGAGAAGCATATTTACCGGTTTCTTCTTTGGCTTTTCCCTCATCAATGGAATCTTGCACGTAACGGACAATTAATTCCGCACCCACTTCTTTCGCCAACCAATCTCTGAATTCAATGGTTTCTGGGAAATTATGACCGGTGTCAATGTGTACCAAAGGGAAAGGGATTTTTCCTGGAAAAAAAGCCTTTTGAGCCAATTTAACTAAGGTAATGGAATCTTTTCCTCCTGAAAAAAGCAAAGCAGGGCGTTCGAACTGTGCAGCTACTTCACGCATGATGTAGATGGATTCATCCTCCAGTTTTCTTGGAAAATGACCAATTTTTTCTTGTACGGTGCTGAGGGAAAATGTATTATTCATAATATCTAATTGCTAATTTAGGCATGCAAACCACATTCTTTTTGAGAGTTTTCCCACCACCATCTCCCGGCTCTCGGGTGCTCTCCCTCGGCAATCGCTCTTGTACAAGGTGCACAACCGATGGAAACAAATCCTTTTTTGTGCAAGGGATTTTGTGGGATTTTATTTTCTGTCAAATAACTTTCTAATTGTTCAAAACTCCAATCGATGATTGGATTAAATTTCAATAAATTTCGCTGAGTATCCCATTCTAACATCGGCATATTCGATCTGTTATCTGATTGCTCAGCTCGTAAGCCAGTAATCCAAACTTCAACTCCCTTTAATGCTCTGGCAAGAGGCTCCATTTTACGAATAAAACAGCATTCTTTCCGATTTTCGACTGATTGGTAAAAAGAATTGAAACCTTTTTCTTTTACCAATGTTTCTACTTTATCTGTGGCAGGGAAAAAAGTCTCTACTGATAATGGGTATTTTTTGATGGTTAAATCCATTAATTCATAAGACTCCTGAAATTGACGGCCAGTGTCCAAGGTAAAAATGCGAAAGGCTAATTTTTGCTGAAAAATGCCAAAAGTTATCGCTTGGTCTTCTTGGCCAAAAGATGTGGAAAAT
Source organism: Spirosomataceae bacterium (assembly GCA_044372695.1). Taxonomy (GTDB): domain Bacteria; phylum Bacteroidota; class Bacteroidia; order Cytophagales; family Spirosomataceae; genus Aquirufa. The sequence continues at coordinate 169 of JBILRJ010000034.1, read as the reverse complement.
GCAATTTTGCTTGAATCAAAAAATTGAGAGATTCTGCTTAACCGGGCCTCTAAAGATAGATTTTGCAAGTCTTTTTCTAAGCTTTGGATATCCATTTTATTGAATTTTGACAAAAATACACAATGTCTATTGAATTACTATACTTCTAATTAATTTTTTTGAATTCGGA